>NZ_SSXB01000081.1:0-18297 GCF_021698995.1 Blastococcus sp. KM273129
CCGCCACGGCGCCCGGCGCGGGCCACGGGGCGGCCGTCGGTCAGACGTCCTCCCACCGGTCGCCTCCCCGCTCGCTCGCTCCGTCCCCCGGTGCGCTCAGGGTCTCACGCTGCGTGGGCCCTCGGCGACAGCCGGCGGCTCCGCCACGCCCGGTCCGCCCGTCCGGCCCTCGACCATGCCGAGCACCGCGCGGGCCGTCGGCTCCGGGGCCTCGAGCATCGCCACGTGGCCGACGCCGTCGAGGAGCAGGAGCCGGCCGTCGGGCACGGTCGCGGCCAGCCGGGGGGCGAGCGCCGGGTCGACGAGCCGGTCGCGGCCGCCCCAGACCACCAGGACGGGCATCCGCAGCCCCCGGGCGGCCCGCCAGGCGTTGGCCGGGCCGAGCCGCAGGTAGGAGGTGATCAGTCCGCGCATGCTGCGGGCCAGGGCGCGGTCGGCCCACGGCTGCTGGGCCCGCTCGTACATCTCCCGGACCGCCTGCTCCAGCCGCTCCCGCGGCACCGCGGCCGGGTCGCCGAAGCACATCCGCACCATCGACCGGACGTTCTCGTCGGGCGGGACGGCGGCCAGCCGGCGCTCGGCGAGCGCCGGGACACCGGGGACCAGCAGGAGCAGCAGCGCCCGGCTGAACGCCGGAGGCACCCGGTACACCGGCATGGCCGGGGAGACCAGCGTCAGCGTCGCCACGAGGTCCGGGCGCAGGGCCGCGGCCAGCAGGCTCACCAGGCCACCGAGCGAGTTGCCGACCAGGTGCACCGGGTGACCCTGGCCCGGGCCCGGCTCGGCGACGACGTGCTCGAGGACGTCGACGACGGCGCGGACGTGGCCGCGGATGGAGTACCGGCCGCGAGCCGGGGGGCCCGACCGGCCGAACCCGGGCAGGTCGACCGCCCAGCCGTCGAACCGGACCGCGAGCAGGGCCGCGAGGTCGGTCCAGTTGGTGGAAGCGCCACCCAGGCCGTGCACGTAGAGCGCCCGCTCCCGCGGCGCGTCCGCCCCCGCGCCGTCCTCGACCGGGCCCCTCCACGGCGTGCGGCGCACGAACACCTCCCCGCCGCGCACCGGCACCCCGACCCCCGGCCACGGCGGCACGACGGAGCCCAGCACCGGCAGGGGGGTCGGGGAGAGCGCTGCCTCGGACATCACCCTCGACGGTAACGCTGCGTACCCATCGGTCGAGCGCGGCACGAACCCGTCGGTAGCATCCCCCCTGCCATGCAGCCTCCACAGCCCGCCGCGGTCAACCGGCGCACCTCCCGCCTGCCGCGCGGTGCACGCCGGCTCCAGCTGCTGCGCGCGGCCCAGGACGTCTTCGTCGCGCACGGTTTCCACGCCGCGGCGATGGACGACATCGCCGTCCGCGCCGGGGTGAGCAAGCCGGTGCTTTACCAGCACTTCCCCGGCAAGCGCGAGCTCTACCTGGCGCTCCTGGAGGAGCACGTCACCGAGCTGGCCCGCCGGGTGGCAGAGGCCATGGGCGGCACCGCCGACAACCGGGCCCGGGTCGACGCCGCCGTCGGCGCCTACTTCGACTTCATCGACGCCGACGGCGAGGCTTTCCGGCTGGTGTTCGAGTCCGACCTGCGCAACGACGACGACGTGCGCGCCATCGTCGACCGCGGCACCGCGCTGTGCGTCGAAGCCATCGCCGGTGTCATCGCGGCCGACACCGGTGCGGACCCCGAGCGCGCCCTCCTGCTGGCCTCGGGCCTGTCCGGGCTGGCCGAGAGCAGCGCCCGCTGGTGGCTGCCGCGGAAGGGCACGGTGACCCGCGACGAGGCGGTCTCGCTCATGTCCGCGCTGGCCTGGCGCGGCATCTCCGGGTTCCCGCGCGTGGACGGCGACCAGCCCGCTCCCTGAGGAGCTGCGTTCGCTGACGGCGCACCCGCTCGCCGGGTGCCGGCGGGGCGGTCTGCACTAGCGTTGGGGCCAGTCGCGCAACGAGGAGGCATCGCCCACGTGGAAGTCAAGATCGGCGTCCAGCACTCGCCCAAGGAGCTGGTCATCGACAGCCCCAGGACCCCCGACGAGATCGCGGCCGAGGTGGCCAAGGCCATGTCGGGCTCGACCAAGGACGGCCTGCTCACCCTGGTCGACGAGCGGGGCCGCCAGGTCCTCGTCCCCGTCGACCGCATCGCCTACGTGGAGATCGCGCAGGCCGACCAGCGCCGCGTCGGGTTCATCGCCGGCGCCTGACCCAGGCCGCCCGGACGGGGCGTCACCGCACCGCGGTGGCGCCCCGTCGTCGTGCTCGGGGTCGCGACCGGTGCCCCCGCGGGGCCAGGGCCTCCCCACGGAGCGCCTCGGTGTCAGGGGTTGAGCCCGAGCGCCTTCATCCGCGCCGTGTGCGCCTGGGTGATGCGCTCGATGAGCCGGCCGACGCCCGAGAGGTCGCCGGTGCCGGAGATGATGAGCTCGGCGAGCGGGTCGTGCTCGGCGATGACGGCCTGCGACCGGGTCATCGCCTCGCCCACGAGCCGCCGCCCCCACAGCGCCAGCCGGCCGGCGACCGACCGGTCGGCGGCGATCGCGGCGCGCACCTCGCGGACGGCGAAGTCCGCGTACCCCGTGTCGGCGAGCACGTCGAGCACCAGCCCGCGGTCGGGTTCGGGCAGGAAGCCGGCGATCTCGCGGTAGAAGTCGGCGGCCAGGCCGTCGCCCACGTAGGCCTTCACCAGCCCCTCCAGCCAGGTGCTGGGGCGGGTGCTCTCGTGGAAGGTGTCGAGCGCGGAGACGAACGGCTCCATCGCCGCCGACGGGTCCACCCCCAGCTCCTCCAGCCGGGCGGTGAGCCGGAAGTGGTGCCCGATCTCGGCCGCGGCCATCCGGGCGAGCGCGGCCCGGCCGGTGAGCGAGGGCGCCATGCGGGCGTCCTCGGCCAGCCGGTCGAAGGCGGTCAGCTCGGCGTAGGCGAGCACCCCGAGCAGGTCGGCGACCGCCGTGTTCTCGACCGGTGGCACGGCATCTCCTGGGCTCGGCGACGGGGGTGCCGGCCGCCCCCGACGAGTGATGCACCCGACAGCGGGGAGCGCGGCGCCGAGAGGCTAACCGGTGCTCGCGCTAGCATGGGAATCGGCGAGCCTCCGGGCACGCTCGTACATCTGCGCGCTGACGACCGCTGGACGACGCCCCCCGGGCTGTCTCCCGGGCCGTGGCGAGGTCCGGTTCTGCTGGCCGCGTCGGCGCTGGAACCGATCCCGCGACACCAGACCCGGGACGGGCGCGAGGCGGCGACACCGCTGCCGCAGCCGGTCCCCCAGCAGACCAGAGGCGAGACCACTGACCTCCACCGACCAGAACCCCACCACCGCACCCGAGCTGGAGCACGCCGAGACCGGCGCGCCCGCCCCCGAGGAGCTCGAGCAGGCCGTCGAGGAGCTCGGCGGCGCCCCCGTCGCCGCCGACAGCCCGCTGTTCAGCGACTTCGACGTGCACCCCGACATCGTGGCCGCGCTGGCCGACGCCGGGATCACCCGCACCTTCGCCATCCAGGAGCTCACGCTGCCCCTGGCGCTGGCCGGCAACGACCTCATCGGCCAGGCCCGCACGGGAACCGGCAAGACCCTCGGCTTCGGCGTCCCGCTGCTGACCCGCGTGACCCCGCCCGCCGAGGGCGCCGACGGTGTCCCGCAGGCGCTGGTCGTCGTCCCCACCCGCGAGCTCTGCGTGCAGGTCGCCCGCGACCTGGGCACCGCCGGCAGCAAGCGCGGCATCCGCGTGCAGGCGATCTACGGCGGCCGCGCCTTCGAGCCGCAGATCGAGTCGCTGCGCAACGGCGTCGAGGTCGTCGTCGGGACGCCGGGGCGGCTGCTCGACCTCGCCCAGCGCGGCGACCTGATCCTGGGCAAGGTGCGGGTCCTCGTCCTCGACGAGGCCGACGAGATGCTCGACCTGGGCTTCCTGCCCGACATCGAGCGGATCCTCGCGATGGTCCCCGAGAAGCGGCAGACCATGCTGTTCTCGGCGACGATGCCGGGCCCGATCGTCACCCTCTCCCGGTCGTTCATGACCCAGCCCACGCACATCCGGGCGCACGGCAACGACGAGGGCTCGACGGTCCCGCAGACCACGCAGTTCATCTACCGGGCGCACAACCTGGACAAGCCCGAGCTGCTCTCCCGGGTGCTGCAGGCCCGCGACCGCGGCCTGGCCATGGTGTTCTGCCGCACCAAGCGCACCGCGCAGAAGGTCGCCGACGAGCTGGTCGACCGCGGGTTCGCCGCTGCCGCCGTGCACGGCGACCTGGGCCAGGGCGCCCGCGAGCAGGCGCTGCGGGCCTTCCGCAGCGGGAAGGTCGACGTCCTGGTCGCCACCGACGTCGCCGCCCGAGGCATCGACGTCACCGGCGTCAGCCACGTCGTGAACTACCAGTGCCCCGAGGACGAGAAGACCTACGTGCACCGCATCGGCCGGACCGGCCGCGCCGGCAGCACCGGTGTCGCGGTCACCCTGGTCGACTGGGACGACATCCCCCGCTGGCAGCTGATCGACAAGGCGCTCGACCTGGGCTTCACCGACCCGCCGGAGACCTACTCCACTTCGCCGTGGGTCTACACCGACCTGGACGTCCCCGAGGGCGCCAAGGGCCGGCTGCCCCGCTCCCAGCGCACCCGTGAGGGCCTGGAGGCCGAGACGCTCGAGGACCTCGGCGAGACCGGCAAGCGCAACCGCCCCGCCGGGGGTGGCTCGCGTCCCGCCGACGACGACCGCCCGGCCGACGGCGGCAAGAGCCGGCCGCGGCGCCGCACCCGGCGCAGCGGGGGCGGGAGCGCCGACGCCACCGGTGACGCCGCCCAGCCGGACGCGCCCGCCGCGACCGACGCCCCCGCCGCCGAGGGCGGGAGCGCCAAGCCGCGCCGCCGGCGCCGCCGGCGCGGCGGTGCCGGGCGCGGCGGAGCGGCCGCCGAGGGCGCGGCGACGGGCGCCGACCCCGCGAGCTGACCCACCCCGCGATGGCACGGCTGGAGTCCCCGCCGCTGCGGGTGTGGGTCTGGGCGGCGGCCACGCTGGCGCTGGTCGCCGTCGCCGTCCTGCTGTGGCGGGGTTCCGACGCCGCCGCCACCTCCAGCACCACCGCTGCGCCGGCCGACGTCCCCCCGGGGCCGCCGGCCGGCGCCGTCTCCGAGGCGTGGACCACCGAGGCCGACCCGCTCCACGGCGGCGTCGTCGCCGAGGGCCGGGTGCTGGTCGGCTCCCCGCAGGGTGTCCGGGGCCTGGACCCGCTGAGCGGCGAGGAGGCCTGGCACTACACCCGCGAGAACGCGGTGCTGTGCGGGGCCACGGTGACCGACGGCGTCGTGGTCGCCGTGTTCCGCACCGCGGACCGCTGCGACGAGGCGGTCGCCCTCGACGCCGGCACGGGGGTGCGCGCCTGGACGCGCAACGTGAACTTCCGCCCCGGGGTGACCCTCGGCTCCACCGACCGGATCGTGCTCGCCGCCACCCCGACGGGCATCGTCACCCTGGACCCGGCCGGCGGCGGCATCCGCTGGCGGTACGTCCCCCCGGACGGCTGCGAGCTGCTGCAGTCGGCCGCCGGCGACGCGGGCGTGGCGGTGCTGCAGCGGTGCGCCGGCTCCACCGACCCCCAGCTGCGGCTGGTGGACGGTTTCGACGGCGACCTGCACTGGGCCCGTGACCTGCCGGCGGGGGGAGGCACCCCCGAGCTGGTGGGAGCGGACCTGCCGGTCGTCGTCCGGGTGGACGACGAGGTGCAGCTGCTGTCCGCCGCCGACGGCTCGCTGCTCACCACCCTGCCCGCCGAGCCCGGCGCGGCGGTCCGGCAGGTGGCCACGGACCCCGCCCTGCTGGTCCTCGCCGCGGGCACGCTGACGGCGGTGGAGCCGGGGTCCGCGCGCCCGCTGTGGTCCACCCCGGCCACCGGCCTGCCCGCGGGTCCGGACACCGCGGACGGCACGCCGGCGCTCCCCGTCCCCACCTCCGACGGGCTCCTCCACCTCGACCCCGCGACCGGAGCGGAGTCCGGCCGGACCGCTGCGCCCGCGCTGCCCGACGGCGCGGTGGCCGCCGTCGCCGGCCCCGCGGTGGTGCTCGCGCTGCCCGGCGAGGTCCGCGCCTACCGCTGAACGCCACCGGTGCGGCACGCCCGGCGCCGTGGTAGTTCACTGGGCACATGGTCCTGCCCGGCGGCCCCGATGCCCACGCCCTGTCCATCGCCATCGCGCCCGACGACCTCCGCCAGCTGGCGCAGCACGACGCCGTCCCGCGCACCTTCGAGGGCGGGGCCGGGCCGCTGGCCGCCCTGGACACCGGCGGCAGCGCCGCGCTCGGCACGGTGCTGATGGTGGCCGGCTACACGGGTAGCAAGGAGGACTTCGCCCCGCTGCTGCGCCCGCTGGCCGCCGCCGGCTACCGCGTGGTGGTGCTGGACCAGCGCGGGCAGTACGAGTCCCCCGGCCCGGACGACCCGGCGCAGTACTCGGTCGAGGTCCTGGGCGACGACGTGCGCGCGGTGGCACGCGTCCTGCGCGAGGAGGCCACCGGGCCGCTGCACCTGCTGGGGCACAGCTTCGGCGGGCTGGTGACCCGGGCCGCCGTCATCGCCGAGCCGACGCTGTTCACCACGTTCACGCTGCTGGGCTCGGGCCCCTCGCGGCTCACCGGCCGCCGGGCCGAGCTGCTCGACCACCTCGGCCCGCTGCTGGACGCCGGCGGGGTACCGCTCGTGCACGAGACCCTCGAGCAGGTGGCGATGACCGACCCGAAGGCGCAGGCCGTGCCGGCGCCGACCCGGGCGTTCTACTCCCGGCGCTTCCTCCGCAACTCCGCCGCCGGGCTCCGCGGCATGGCCGACGCGATGCTGGCCGAGCCGGACCGGGTGGAGGAGCTCCGGGCCACGGGGGTGCCGGTCCTGGTCGCGCACGGCGAGGCCGACGACGCCTGGCTGCCGCACGTGCAGGCCGACATGGCGCGGCGGCTGGGCGCCCGGCACGAGGTCATCGACTTCGCCATCCACTCCCCCGCCGTCGAGAACCCGCCGCGCACCATCGAGGTGCTGTGCGACTTCTGGTCCGGCGCCGGGGAGCGGTCGTGAGCCGGCTGGCGCCGCTGCCCTCCCCCGCGGACTGGACCGAGGAGGAGGACCGGCTCGGCTTCTTCGGCCCGGGCAGCGTGACCTGGCGGATCCACGGTGACCCGGCCTACCACGTCGGCGCGATGGGCTCGCTGATGCTCCAGGCCCTGCACCCGGTGGCGATGGACGGCGTGGCGCGGAACTCCGCGGGTTTCAAGGACGACTGGTGGATGCGCATGACGCGCACCGGTCAGTACATGGAGACGGTCGTCTTCGGCCGGCGGACCGAGGCCCGCCGGATGGCCGCCCGCGTGCGCGGCTACCACCGGAAGCTGTCGGGCGTCGAGGAGACGACCGGCCGGGCGTACCGGGTCGACGACCCCGACCTCCTGCTGTGGGTGCACGCCTGCGCCGTGCGGTCGATCCTGACGACGGCGCGCCGGGCCGGCGTGGCGCTGTCGGAGGCCGACGCCGACCGCTACGTGGCCGAGCAGGTGGCCTTCGCCCACCTCGTGGGGGTGCCGCTGGGGACGGTGCCCCGCTCGGTCGCCGAGCTCGACGCCTACTTCGAGGTCATCCGGCCGTCGCTGGCCGCCACCCCGGCGGCCCGGAAGGGTGTCCGGGACCTGTTCCTCCCGCCGATGCCCGGGTGGCTGCAGGTGCTCACGCCGGCCCGGCCCGTGTGGGGTGGCCTGGCCGGGCTCTGCTTCGCGCTGCTGCCCGCCTGGGCCCGGCAGCTGTACTCGCTGCCCGGGCTGGCGCTCACCGACGCCGCGGCGACGGCGGGGGTGAAGGCGTTCCGGGCCGGGTTCCTGGCGCTGCCCGAGCGGGCGTACCGGTCACCGATCGTGCTGGCCGGTCTCGCTCGCACCGCGGGCTGAGGGGCCGGCAGCAGCGGGACTCCGGGTCACGCCCCGTCGTCCTCGGGGAGGAAGCTCCACGGCTCGCGGGCGGGACCGGCGGCCTGGCCGGCGGGGCAGCTCGACCGGAAGTCGCACCAGCCGCACTGCCGCCCCGGCACGGCCGGGAAGGCGGCGTCGGGGTCCGCGCCCGCGGCCACCGCCTCGCTCGCCGCCTGGATGTCGATCGCGACGTCCTCGGCGCGCCGCACGTGGTTGGCCAGCGACCGCTCGGTGTGCTCGAAGGCGGCGACCGTGCCGGTGGGCACGTGGTGCAGCTCCACCCGGGTGCAGGGCCGACGCAGGGTGCGGCGGACGGCGAGGACGTAGAGCGCCAGCGCCTGCGAGCCGCGGGCCTCGTCATCGGTGCTCGGCGAGCGGCCGGTCTTGTAGTCCACGACCACCAGTTCGTCGCCGCGCTCGTCGATGCGGTCCACCCGCCCCGAGAGCGTCATCCGCTCGGTCATCGTGCTGACCGTGCGCTCCCGTGCGCGGGGCTCCTCGGTGGGGTCGACGCGGGCCAGGTAGTCGGTGAGCCAGCCGGCCGCCCGCGCCCGCCAGCGGTCGGACTGCTCGTCGTCCCGGAAGCCGGCCGGGCTCCACGCGCCGATGAGCAGCTGCCGCGCGGCGCCGGGGGTGCGGCGCTCGACCGGCAGGTCCCACCACGCGGAGAGCACCTGGTGCAGCGCCGTCCCCACCGTGTGGTGGGCGAACCGCGGGCCGCGGGGCGGGGTGGGCCGGTCGACGTTGGCGAACCGGTAGCGCCGGGGGCAGTCGGAGAAGTCGCCGAGCGACTTCGGGGAGGCGCGCAGCAGCCGGCGCGGCATGCCGGGCAGGACCGCCTGCCCGCCATCGGTGGGGTTGCGCATGCCGGTCACGGTAGCCGCGGGGGGCGACGTGCCCGCCTCAGTCGCGCCAGGGCGCGGCGCCGGTCCCGGCCGCCACCAGGCGCTCGTACTGCCCGGGGTCGGTCGTGCAGGCGCCGAGCGGCGTCTGCTTGTTGGTGCCGTGGTGGTCGCTGGAGCCGGTGACCAGCAGGCCGAGGTCGGCGGCCAGCCCGCGCAGGTGCGCGCGCTGCCCGGGGGTGTGGTCGGGGTGGTCGACCTCCAGGCCCAGCAGCCCGGCCGCGGTCATGGCGGCGATCGCGTCGTCGTCCACCACCCGGCCGCGCTTCGTGGCCAGCCCGTGGGCGAACACCGGCACGCCGCCGGCCGCCCGGACCAGGGCGATCCCCTCCCGGACGTCGGTGTCGGCCTTGCTCACGTAGTAGGGGCTGCGGTGGTGCAGCAGCCCGGCGAACGCCTCCTCGACGCTGCGCACCACGCCGGCCCGGACCAGCGCCCCCGCCACGTGCGGCCGCCCGACGACGCCGCCGGCGGCCTGCTCGACCAGTTCGGCCCAGGAGACCGGGTAGCCGTCGGCGGCCAGCGCCGCCACGATCCGCTCCGCGCGGCCCAGGCGCTCGTCGCGCAGCCGGGCCCGCTCCGCGGCGAACGCCGGGTGCAGCGGGTCGAAGAGGTAGCCGAGCAGGTGCACGCTGACCGGCGGCTCGTCCGCGGGGAACCAGCGGCAGGACAGCTCCATGCCGGGGACGACGGTGAGCCCGGCGGGACGGTGCGCCTCCGCCGCCGCCCACCCCGCGGTCGTGTCGTGGTCGGTGAGCGCGACCACGTCGAGCCCCGCCGCCCGCGCAGCGGCGAGCAGCGCGGCGGGGTCGTCGGTGCCGTCGGACACCGAGGAGTGCGTGTGCAGGTCGATCCGCATCACGGCTCAGCCTGCCCCACACCGGCCGGCGCCACTCGGTGGCGGCCCGCTCACGGCTCGCGCGGCCGGATCTGCGGGAGGGGTTCGGTGTCCCGCCGCCCGCCGGTCGCGACCGGTCCGGCCGGGGGCGGCGCCTCCGGGTTGCCCTCGTCGTCGCCGGACGAGGCGCTGCCCCAGTCGCTGCCGAACAGCAGGCCGCTGACCTCGCGGTACAGGTCACCGGCGCGCGGCAGGAAGGTGATCTCCGACAGCCCCTGCTGCTGCCCGGCCGACTCGAAGCGGAAGGTCCCGTAGCCGAGGATCTGGCCGAAGAACGTCTCCTTCCACGTCAGGTCGGTGATCCGGCGCAGCGGCAGCAGGGTGACGGTGCGGACGATGACCCCCGAGGTGAGCAGCACCCGCCGCCGGCTGACGATGAAGTGCCGGAACCACCACTCGCCGACGCGCAGGGCGTAGGTGAGCACCGCCGCCAGCACGACGAGCATCCCGACCGTGCTGGTCACCCGGTTCTCCGGGTCGAGCACCAGCAGCCAGCCGCCGGCCAGCAGCACCGGCAGGAACTTCAGGGTCGGCACGATGAGCACCGCCCAGTGCCGGCGCGTCACCACGACCGCGTCCTCGTCGTCCAGCAGGTACTTCCGGACGTCCTTGGCGGCCCGGGTCGGCAGCCCTTCGGGGGCGCTCACGGGCTCAGACGAGGGAGCCGACGAACTGCGCGAGGGAGGAGGCGGCGTCGCCGAGCGCCTCGCCGGCGTTGCGCACCAGCTGCGCGGAGGACTCCGGCGCCTGGATCACGTAGAAGAGGACGAAGGCGACGACCAGCCAGGTGAGGACCTTCTTCAGGTTCACCGCCACCTCCGTGGTGTGGGGAAGGCGGCCCGGGTGCCCGGGCCGGCAGGAGGGCCCGCCGGGTGTGCGGCGGACGCGTTCGTCCCATGAGTAACACAGGCCCCACGGCCGACCCACCCGACGCGCCGGTCGCCGGCGGCCGGTCCGGTTCCGGCCCGGGCGGGGTCAGCGGCCGGGCAGCAGGTGCTCCCCCACCGGCCCCAGCGGCAGGTCGGGGTAGATGCGTTCCCGCAGGTCGAGCAGCCGGAGCGGCTCGACCAGCAGCCAGGCCGCGTTCATCGGCCACATCACCAGCCACAGCCAGACCCCGTAGGCCTCCCCCACGAACGCCGCCCGGTCCTCGCGGGTCGGCACCGCCCACAACGGGGCGTGCTGACCGGCGGCCTCGACGCCGACCGAGCTCGGCCCGGAGATCACGTCCCCGGGGTCGAGCCCGGGGAGGCCGGCGTACCCGCACCCCACGCCGGTGCCGGGCTCCTCGGCCACCAGCACCAGTTCGGCGGCGCCCCCGAGGGGCGCCGGACCGGCGCAGTCGACGACGATGGCACGGGCACCCGGTTCGCCGCCCCAGGCCAGGCCGGTGACGGCCCACCCCGACGGCATGGGGTCGGGCACCCACGCCGGCACCCGGGCGTCGGCGGTGACGGCGGCGATGGCGTCGTGGGCGACCAGCGCGGTGTGGTGCAGCGGGGTGACCGCGCCGTGCAGGTGGCACCAGGCGTGCGCCGCGGATCCGTGGCGGACGACCAGTGGCTCACCGCAGCGCGGGCAGACCGGCGACGCACTCATCGGGGACACGGTCTCGGGAGCGGCGCGGATCGTCAAGCGCAGCCGCCGCCCGGCACCGGCGGCCTGCGTAACCTGCGGGCGTGACCGCCGCCGATCCGCCGGCGGTGCCGTGCGTCGGCGCCGTCGTGCACGACCGGGACCGCCGCCTGCTGCTGGTCCGCCGGCGCAACGAGCCAGGGCGGGGCCTGTGGTCGCTGCCCGGGGGCCGCGTCGAGCCCGGCGAGACCGCGGCCGGCGCCGTGGAGCGGGAGGTGCGCGAGGAGACCGGGCTGCGGGTGCGGGCCGGCGCGGAGGTGGGTCGCATCCGCATCGAGGGCGGTGCGGTCGTCTACGACGTCGTCGACCTCGCCTGC
Organism: Blastococcus sp. KM273129; assembly: GCF_021698995.1. Taxonomy (NCBI): domain Bacteria; kingdom Bacillati; phylum Actinomycetota; class Actinomycetes; order Geodermatophilales; family Geodermatophilaceae; genus Blastococcus; species Blastococcus sp. KM273129. The sequence goes on from NZ_SSXB01000081.1 coordinate 11,688, forward strand.
ACCCTCCTGGACCCCGGTGCGCGGCCGGTGGCCGGGGACGACGCGGCCGACGCCGTCTTCGCCGACGCCGCCACCCTCGCCGGCCTGCCCTGCACGCCCCGGCTGGTGGAGACGCTGCGCGGGTGGGGCGTGCTGCCGGACTGACCGGGCAGCGCGCCCCACCGGCCTCAGCTCAGCCGCGGGGCGCGGGCTCCGGGCGGCCGGGCTGCTCGCCGCCGCGGGCCTCGCCGTAGGAGCGCTTGGGCACCATGACCTTGCGGCGGAAGATGCAGACGACGGTGCCGTCCTGCTTGTAGCCGATGGTCTCGACGTGCACGACGCCGCGGTCGTCCTTGGACTTGGACGGCGTCTTGTCCAGCACCGTGGTCTCGCCGTAGATGGTGTCGCCGTGGAAGGTCGGGGCGACGTGCCGCAGCGACTCGATCTCCAGGTTGGCGATCGCCTTGCCCGAGACGTCGGGGACGCTCATGCCCAGCAGCAGCGAGTAGATGTAGTTGCCGACGACCACGTTCTTGCCGAAGTCGGTGGTCTTCTCCGCGTAGTTGACGTCCATGTGCAGCGGGTGGTGGTTCATCGTCAGCAGGCAGAACAGGTGGTCGTCGTACTCGGTGACGGTCTTCCCGGGCCAGTGCTTGTAGACGGCCCCGACCTCGAACTCCTCGTAGTACCGACCGAACTGCATGTGCTCGCTCCCGACGTCGACGCTCCAGAACGGCGTGATCCTACGGAGGGGGCGCCGCCCGCTCCCGCGGGCGCCCGGTCACAGCAGCTCGAGGACCGGGCCGATCTCCTGCGTGGCGTACCAGCCGAGCTCGTGCCCCTCGGCCTGGTCGACGACGAACTGCGCGTCCTCGCCGCCGAGGTCGGCCTCCAGGACGACGGCGACCGCGGCGCGGACGTCCTCCTCGGCCTCGGCGTCGTCGAGGTGCGCGCTCGCCACCTCCTCGACCCGGATCTCGTGCTCGAGGCGGGCCGCGCCCGGGTCGACGTGCGGGTCGTCCATCGGGGTCACCGCGGCGTCGGGCACGTCGGCGGCGAGCACGGCGCGGCGGCGGACCGCCAGCGGGTCGAGGTCGAGCAGCCGCAGGCTGGCGCGCGCCGCGGCGAGGAGGGCGGCGTACTCGAGTTCCTCGGTGTCGGCCTCCGCGTCGCTCACCGCGTAGAAGCGGCGCAGCTCGGGGGTGATCGCGAAGACGGTCTGCGGAGCGGGCAGCCGCCCCTCGTCGACCAGGGTGCGGAGCACGTTCGTCGTCGCCGGCAGGTACACGCGCACCCGGTCGACCCCCTTCGTCGGTGGAAGGTCGACCGTAGCCGCCGGCTCAGGTCGAGGTCTCGACCAGCCCCGCGACCTCCTGCTCGATGAGGTCGGCGAGCACCTCGACGTCGCTGACGCTGTCCCGGTCGGCGTTGAGGCCGAAGAACACCGTGCCGTCGTAGGAGGTCATGCCGATCGAGAGCCCCTGCCCCCGGGCCAGCGGCACGACGGGGAAGACGTCGAGCACCCGGCCGCCGGCGGCGTACAGGGGCACCTGCGGGCCGGGCACGTTGGTGACGACGAGGTTGAACAGCCGCCGGGAGAGCCCGCGCGCGGCGCGGGCGCCGAGCGCGTGCAGCGTCGAGGGGGCGAAGCCGCTCAGCGCGATCAGGCTGTCCGCGCCGACCGACCGCCCGTGCTGGGTCATCCCGCGCATGGCGTAGGTCAGGCGGGCGAGGCGGACCCGGGGGTTGGGCTCGCCGACCGGCAGGTCGACCAGGTGGGAGGTGACCTGGTTGCCGCCGGTGCCGTCCTCGTCCTGCACCGACACCGGCACGAGGGCGCGCACCGACGTGCCGCCGACCAGCGGCTCGCCGCGCGAGAGCAGCCACTCCCGCAGCGCACCGGCGACGACGGTGAGCAGCACGTCGTTGACCGTCCCGCCGTGCGCCTTGCGGACCCGCTTGAGGTCGTCGAGATCGGCGCAGGCCACCGCGACCCGGCGCTGCCGCCCGATCGGCGCGTTCAGCGGGCTGTGCGGCGCCGGGAGGATCGCCGAGCGCGCCGTGCGCACCAGCCCGCCGGCCACGCCACCGATCCGCACGGCGGTCGCGTGCGCGTCGGTGACGGCGGAGCGGGCGAGCTCCACGAGCGAGGACGGGCGGCGCCGGTAGTCCTCGAAGGCCGCCCACACCAGCTCGGCACCGGACGGCGACCGCCGGGGCCGCCACTCGTCCGGCTCGGGCACCGGCGCGTCCGGGGAGACGTCGAGCAGCACCTGGCCGATGTCGACGGCGCCGAGCCCGTCCACCAGCGCGGGGTGGGTCTTGGTGACCACCGCGACCCGGTCCCCCTCCAGCCCCTCGACCAGGTAGGCCTCCCACAGCGGGCGGCGGCGGTCCAGGGGGCGGGACATCAGCCGGGAGACCAGGTCGAGCAGCTGCCGCTCGGTCCCCGGCCGCGGCAGCCCCGACCGGCGCAGGTGGTAGGTGATGTCGAACTCGGGGTCGTCCACCCACACCGGGTTGGCGAGGTGCCCGGGCACCTCGGCCACCCGCTGCCGGTACCGGGGCACCAGGGGCAGCCGCGCCTCGACCAGGGCCGCCAGCGCGTCGAGCCCGCCCGGGGGCGCCTCGAGGACGAGCACCCCGCCGACGTGCATGGGCGTGCCGGGCTCCTCCAGGTAGAGGAAGGAGGCCTCCAGGGTGCCCAGCCGCTCGACCATCGTTCTCCTCCCCGCGCGGTCCCTCACGCTACGACGCGGACGGCGATCGGGACAGCCCGCGGTCAGCCCGCCCGCCGGCGGCGGAGCGCGGCGCGCCGGCCGGCCGCGGGGGCGGGCACGCCGGCCAGCTGGGCGGCGAGCGCGCGCAGCTCCGCCCGCAGGGGCGAGCCGGTCGCCGCCTCGGCCAGGGTGCGGCCGGCCGCGAGGGCGGCATCGGTCGCGCGCCGGTCCGCCGGGAGGAAGGACCGGGGGCGCCGGCCGGTGAACCGCTCCAGCGCGTCGCCGATCTCCTGGCGCGGGTCGCCGGGCACCGGCCCGCGGCGCAGCTGGTTCACCACGAGCACCGGCTCGACATCGGGCAGCACGTCGCGCAGCTGGTCCAGTGCCCGCACGCACCGTTGGAGGGCGACCGGGTCGGCCCCCGAGACGCACAGCACCGTGTCCGCGTGCTCGAGGACGGCGAGGGTGGCGCCGTTGCGGCGCGGGGCCGCGGTGTCGTAGGAGAGCTCCTCGTCGTCCTCCACGCCGAAGGAGCAGTCGACGACGGTGAGCTGCGCGAGGTGGCGGGCCTCGCCGAGGACCGCGGCCACCGCGGCGGGGCGGAGCTCGGGCCAGCGGTCGGCGCGGGCGAGACCGGTGAGCACCCGCAGGTCCGGCCGGACCGCCCACGCCAGCGAGGCGAGCGCCCTGGCGTCCAGCGTCCCGAGGCCGGCCTGCCGGGCCGCGCCGGCGAGCCCGGGCGACTCGTCGAGCAGCCCGAGCACCTGGGCGACCACGCCGCCGTGGACGTCGGCGTCGACCAGCAGGGTGGGCACGCCCAGCCGGGCCGCCTCGTCGGCCAGGCCGACCGCGACCGTCGTCCGGCCCGGCGCGCCGGTCGCGCCCCACGCGGCCACCACGCGGCCCCGCTCCCCCGGCGGCCGTCCCGGCTCCGGGGGCCGCGAGGGCGCCGGGAGCGCCGCGCGGAGGTCGGCGACGTCGTGACCGGGCAGCGGGGCGCCGGCGACCGCGTCCCGCAGCGCCTCGGCGATCAGCTCCGGGTCCGCGTCGGCCGGTAGCACCCGGGCGACGCCCAGTCTGCGCAGCCGCTGGGCCGCTGCGTCGTCACCGGGCTCGACCAGACCGACGACCGCGACGCCGGCGGCGTGCAGCCGGGCGACCGCGTCGCCGTCCAGCCGGCGCAGCTCCGCCGACAGCAGCGCCGCCTGACCGGTGCCGGTGGCCGCGGCCGCGAGCAGGTCGGAGACGTCGACGCAGCGCCGGACGACGGTGACCCCGTGGTCGTCGCGGTCGAGCGCACCGACGAGCGCGGACTCCCAGCCCGCGCCGGTGACGGCGGTGAAGACCTGGAGCGCCATCAGCCGGTCGGCCCGGTCGGCGCCGCGACCGCGCTGCCGTCCGCCGTCGCGCCGGCGGGGTGGGCGACGACCACGAGGGGGCGCCCGGCGATGGACGCCAGGACGCCGGCGGCCTCACCGGCCGCCACGCCGACCACGACCTGCACCGTGGTGGTCGGCGTCGACAGGACGCCGTCCGCGCCGCCCGACACCGCCTGCACGGGTGCCGCGCCGACGACCAGGCCCACGCTGCCCAGGTCCGCGCCGGTGGCGCCGGCGGCGGGGTCGGCGACGGCGTACACGTCGACCACCTGCCCGCGGCGCAGCCCCGGGGGCACGTAGCCGGCCTGGACCGGCAGGGCGAGCTGGACCAGCTCCGACGGCTCCTCGAGGGCGGAGCGGGGCAGCAGCTCACCGGCCCGCACGCCGCGGGAGAGCTCGCGGCCCTCGGGGCGGGTGCTGCCCGAGAGGTACTTCTCGGCCGCGTCGTCGAGCCGGACGTCGACGACCACCAGGTCGTCGGCGGTCAGGACCGTCCCGGCCGCGAGGTCGGCAGCAGCGCTCCAGACCGGCACGGTGGCGTCGGCGGCGCCGACCACCCGCGCGCCGAGGAGCACCGAGGCGAGCACGAGCAGCACGCCGAGCACCAGACGGAGGTCCAGCCAGCCGGGGGGCCGGACCCGCCGCGGGGTGGGCCCGGCCGGCAGCTCGGTGGCGCCGGGGACGGCGCCCGGGGTCCGCACGGCGCTCACGCGACCTCATCTCTGCCGGCACGCCGCCGGCCCGGTCGGGTGCGCCGGCCCGCGGTGCGGGCCGTCGGCGGCGTTGGGACGCCGATGATGCGGTATGCGTGCGAACTCGTGCATCCGCCGTCCACACGTTCGGGTGTGGACGGCCGCCACGGACCACCGGCACGGCTGACAGACTGGGCCGCGAACGGACGGAGACACCGATGCCCACGCCCCGCTTCCTGACCCTCGACGACGTCGCGGAGATCCTCAACGTCTCGTGGTCGCAGGCCTATGCGCTGGTGCGCCGCAAGGAGCTGATCGCCATCCAGATCGGCGGGCGCGGCCAGTGGCGCGTCGAGGTGGACGAGCTCGAGCGCTTCATCCAGCAGAAGTACGCCGAGGCCCGCGCCGGCACCGTGCCGCCCGAGCCGGCCGCCGGGTCCGCCGCCACCGCCGACGCCGCCGAGCAGCGCGGCTGACGGCTCACTCCCACCCGGGCGCCAGGGTGCGCACCACGGCGACGGCGTCGACGACCACCGCCGAGACCCGGCGCACCGCCCCCGCGCGACGGGGCTCCTCCGCCGCGTGCTCGGCCACCTCCACGTAGTCGGCGCCCACCCGGTCGATCGTCCCGGTCAGCCGCGTCCCGTCGTCCAGCAGGAGCTGGACGGCGCTGCGGTCGCGCGCCAGCCCGCGCAGCGCCCGGCGCAGGTCCAGCCGGGCCCGAACCGGCCCCGGCTCGCCGGCCGCCGCCGTCCAGCGCCCCAGCCCGTCCACCGCCCGGACGGCTGACACGGCCACCAGCTGGTCGCGGCCCTGCTCGTCGGCGAGCAGCAGCCAGTCGCTCCCCTGCGCGGCGAGCACCCCGCGGACCCGGCCCGCCCCGCGGCACGTCACCACGAGCTCCGCGCCGAGCGATCCCCCGATCCGGTCGGCCAGCCGCACCGCGCCGAGCTCCGCGCGGGCGCGCGAGGCCCACTCCGCCCGGTCCTGCGCGTCCTCCGCGGCCTCGAACTGAGCCTGCAGGTCCGCGAACAGCTGCTGCCACCGCATGCCGGACAGCCTAGAACGATGCACGTGCTTGCGTTTGACCGTATTTGCTTGCTTTAGTGCTGCGACGTCAACGTTGAGGAGGGCCGGTGTCGGTGCGACGACTGCTCGGGACGGGTGCCGGCATGGGCGGCGCCGCCGTCGTGCTGGCCGTGCTGGCCCCGGCGCCGGCCGCCTCGCTGTCCGCCCTCGCCGCCGCCCAGCGCACGGCCGACACCGCGGGCCCCGACGTCCTGGTCGCGCACCTCGTGGGGGTGCTCGCATGGGCGGTGTGGGGCTGGGGGGCGCTCGGCCTCGCGCTGACCGCGGGCTCGGCGCTGCCCGGAGCGAACGGCGCGCTCGCCGCCAGGGCACTCCGCGGCGTGCTGCCCTCCGGCGCCCGGCGGGCCGCCGCCCTCGTCCTGGGTCTCGGGCTGGGCATCGCACCCCCGCTCCCGGGAGCGGTGCTACCGGGACCGCCGGCCGCGCCGGCCGCCGCGGCCGAGGAGGTGCCCGCTCCCCCGACGCCGTCGTCCGCCGTCCCCGACTGGCCGCCGGCTCCGGCGCCCCCACCGGACGCCGCCGCACGCACCGTCCCCGTGCCCGACCGGCCGCCGGCGACGGCACCCGGGGAGCACGTCGTCCTGCGCGGCGAGTGCCTCTGGCGCATCGCCGAGGACCACCTGGCGGGCACGCGGGGGCGGACGCCGTCGGACGCCGAGGTGGCGAGCGCCGTCACGGCCTGGTGGCACGCCAACGCCGAGGTGATCGGCCCCGATCCCGACCTGCTGCTCCCCGGCCAGGTGCTCCGACC
>NZ_SSXB01000082.1:0-28224 GCF_021698995.1 Blastococcus sp. KM273129
CGCCGCCCCCGTCGGGTGCCACCCGCCGGCGGGTGCCCGCCGAGCGCCCGCCGCGGAGCCCGGGCCGCAAGCGGCTGGTCCGTGCGGCCACCGCGCTGGCCGCCGTCGCGGGCCTGGTCGTCCTCTACCACCTGGCGCTCTACTTCTACGTCGACCAGCGCATCGACCGGGTCGACGCGCTCGCCCTCGACGGTCCCGAGATCCTCGCCCCCGACCTGCAGGAGGCCGCCGAGACCTACCTGGTCGTCGGGACCGGGCTCCCCGGTCAGGCAGGGGCGGCGTCCGTGGCCACCCTCGTCGTCTCGGTCTCGGCCGAGGGCGACCGCGCGGCGCTGGTCAGCGTCCCTCCCACGGCGCTCGTGGACACCCCGGCGTGCCGGACGCCCGACGGCACCCTGCGGGACCCGGTCACCGAGGCGTTCGCGAGCTCGCTGCTCGAGGGCGGCCCGGCGTGCACGGTGCGGGCGGTCCAGCAGCTCTCCGGGCTCCGCATCGACCACTACCTCGGCGTGGACCTCGCCCGCCTCCCGGGGATGGTGGACGCCCTCGGCGGCGTCCCGGTGTGCATCGTCCCCACGGCGGCGACCGCGGCTGCCGCGACACCGCCCCCCGCCGGGCCCTCGGAGCTCTCCGGCGACGCGGCGTCGGGTTTCCTGCAGCCGGGCGACGGCGGCGTCGACGTCACGGGGGCCGCCGTCGCCGAGCGGGCGCAGCGCCTGCTCACCTCGACGATGCGGGCGGCGATGTCCGCGGACACGCTGCTCGACCCCGTCGCGCTGACGCGCTTCCTGTCCCGCGCCTCGGACGCCCTGACGGTCGACGAGCAGACGACGCTCGGCGACCTGCGCGCGCTGGCCGCGACCCTCGGCGACCTCTCCGGCGACGCGGTGCAGCGCGCCGAGCTGCCGGTCGCCCAGGTGGGGTACGTCCCGGCCGGCACCGAGCAGGGCTACGTCGTCCTCGACGCATCCGCCACGCGCACCCTCTTCGACGAGGTCATCGACGGCGTCCGGGTGCCGGAAGAGCTCCTGGCCGTCCCGGGTGCGGCGCTGCCGGCCCCCGAGCCGGAGCCGGCTCCTGAGCCGGTGGACCCCTCCGTGCCGGAGCCGCTCACCGCGGCCCCCGGCGAGATCACCGTCGACGTGCTGAACGGCACCGCCACCAGCGGCCTGGCCGCGACGGTGGCCGACGCCCTTCGCGGGCAGGGCTTCGGCATCGGCACGGTGGGCAACGAGACCGGCACCGTGACCGAGAGCGTCGTCCGGTACGGGCCCGAGGCGCTGGACCGGGCGCGCACCGTGGCCGCCGCCGTCCCGGGGGCGGTGCTCCAGCCCAGCGACGCGCTCGGCGACGGTGTGCAGCTGGTCATCGGCCCCGGGTACTCCGCGGTCGTCCCGGTGGAGATCGGCGCCCCGGAGCCGGTCGAGGTCGCGCCGGAGGCGGCTGCGGCCGCCCCCGCGCCGGAGGCGGCCGCAGTCCGCTGCTGATGCACCGCCGTGCGGTGCCAGCGATCACCCGCTGGTGGCCCCGGAACGGGGCCGTCAGCCGAAGCGGCCGGAGATGTAGTCCTCGGTCGCCTTCTGGTCGGGGTTGCTGAAGATCTTCTCGGTCGGGTTGAACTCGATCAGCCGGCCGGGCTGCCCGACGCCGTTGAGGTTGAAGAAGCCGGTCTGCTCGCTCACGCGGGCCGCCTGCTGCATGTTGTGGGTGACGATGACGATGGTGAACCGCTCCTTGAGCTCCGTCATCAGGTCCTCGATGGCGAGCGTGGAGATCGGGTCGAGCGCCGAGCACGGCTCGTCCATCAGCAGGACGTCGGGCTCGACGGCGATGGCGCGGGCGATGCAGAGCCGCTGCTGCTGACCACCGGAGAGCCCCGACCCCGGCCGGTCGAGCCGGTCCTTGACCTCTTCCCACAGGTTGGCGCCCTTCAGCGAGCGCTCCACCAGGTCGTCGAGGTCGGACTTGCTCATCCTGACGCTGTTGAGCCGGAGCCCGGCGGCGACGTTCTCGTAGATCGACATCGTCGGGAACGGGTTCGGCCGCTGGAAGACCATGCCGATCTGGCGGCGCACGGTGACCGGGTCGGTGTCGGGGCCGTAGAGGTCCTGGCCGTCCATGACGACCTTGCCCTCGACGCGGGCGCCCGGGATCACCTCGTGCATCCGGTTGAGCGTGCGCAGGAAGGTCGACTTGCCGCAGCCGGACGGGCCGATCAGTGCGGTGATGCTGCGGGGCTCGATCGAGACGTTGACGCCCTCGACCGCGCGGAAGCTGCCGTAGTAGATGTTGAGGTCGGAGACCTCGATGCGCTTGGCCACGGGGGTTCCCTCCGGGTCGGTCCGGTCAGCGACCGGTCTTGGGGGCGAAGAAGCGGCTGATCAGGCGGGCGACGACGTTGAGCCCCATGACCAGGATGATGAGCAGGAGCGCCGCCGTCCAGGCGCGGTCGATGGCGAACTCGGGCGGCACGCCGGGCTGGGTCAGCTGGTAGTAGGCGTAGACGGGCAGCGTCGCCATGCGGCCGTCGAAGGGGTCGAAGTTGGTCGCGTTGGTGATGCCGACGGTGATCAGCAGCGGCGCGGTCTCCCCGATGACGCGGGCGATGGCAAGGGTGACGCCGGTGCCGATGCCGGCGATCGCGGTCGGAATGACCACCTTGGTGATCGTGCGCCACTTGGGCACGCCCAGGGCGTAGGAGGCCTCGCGCAGCTCGTTGGGGACGAGCTTGAGGACCTCCTCCGCCGAGCGGACGACGACGGGGATCATCAGGACCGACAGCGCGATCGCACCCATGATGCCCAGCCGGATGCCCGGCCCGAAGATCAGGACGAAGAGGGCGTAGGCGAAGAGGCCGGCGACGATCGAGGGGATGCCGGTCATGACGTCGACGAAGAAGGTGATCGCGCGCTTGAGCCGCCCTCGCGCGTACTCGACCAGGTAGATCGCCGCCAGCAGGCCGATCGGCACCGAGAGCAGCGTGGTGAGCGCGGTGATGATCACCGTGCCCATGAGCGCGTGGTAGGCGCCGCCGCCCTCGCCGATGATGCCCTGCAGCGAGGAGTTGAAGAACTCGCCGTCGAAGCGTTCGATGCCGCGACCGACGACCTCCCAGACGAGGGCGACCAGCGGCACCATCGCGATGCCGAACGCCGCGGTCACGACGGAGGTGACCAGCCGGTCGGTGGCCCTGCGCCGGCCCTCGGTCACCCGGGACACGACGTAGACCGCGACCGTGCCGAGAACCACCGCGTAGACCACGAACAGGACGACGTTGAAGCCGGTGAGGGCGCTCAGCAGGGCCGCGACCGCGACACCCGCGGCGAAGACCGCGAGCGGGACCCAGCGGGGCAGCGAGCGATCGTGCTGCTGCTGCGGCCGGCTGACCGCAGAGGCCCCGGTCGTGGGGGCGGGGGTGGGGGTCTGGACGCTCATCAGTTGGCTCCGGAGAAGTCGGCCCGGCGGTTGACGATCCAGCGCGCCAGCATGTTCACCGCGAGCGTGATGACGAACAGCGCGAGGCCGCTGGCGATCAGCGTGTTGACGTCGATGCCGGTGGACTCGGGGAAGTCGAGGGCGATGTTGGCTGCGATGGTGGCCGGGTTGGCGCTGCTGATCAGGTTGAACGTGATGCCGCCGGAGACGGAGAGGATGATCGCGACCGCCATCGTCTCGCCCAGCGCGCGCCCCAGGCCCAGCATGGCGCCGCCGATGATGCCGCTCTTGCCGTAGGGGATCACCGCCATCTTGATCATCTCCCAGCGGGTCGCACCCAGGGCCAGGGCCGCCTCCTTGTGCAGGGTGGGCACCTGGCGGAACACCTCCCGGGAGATGGCGCTGATGATCGGCAGGATCATGATCGCGAGCACCAGGCCCACGGTGAGCATCGTCCGGCCGGTGGAGGACGTCGGCCCGGCGAACAGCGGGATGAACCCGAGGTTCTCCTCGAGCCAGCGGTAGAACGGGACGAGCTTGGGGGCCAGCCAGAAGATGCCCCAGAAGCCGTAGACGATGCTGGGGATCGCGGCCAGCAGGTCCACGACGTAGCCCAGGCCCTGCGCCATCCGGCGCGGTGCGTAGTGCGTGATGAACAGCGCGATCGCCACCGCCAGGGGGGTCGCGACCAGGAGCGCGATCACCGCCGAGAGCAGCGTGCCGAACAGCAGCGGGGCGATGTAGGAGAGCAGACCCTCGTCGCCGGGGATCTCCTCGGCCGGAGCGGTGAGCGCCGGCAGCGCCTCGGCCATCAGGAAGACGGCGACACCGGCCAGGATGACGAGGATGAGGATGCCCGCGCCCTTGGCGGAGCCCGCGAAGATGCGGTCGCCGGGCCGGCGGGGCGGCTTGGTCGTGCTCTGGTCGGACGGCGTCCGGGTGGCTGTCACCGCTGCTCCGGGAGGTCGGTGGGGAGAACTGCTGGGAACTTCCTACCCGTCGTCGGGCGGCGCAACGGCCCGGGGCGTCGGATGACGCCCCGGGCCGCTGCCAGGTGGTGCGGGATCACCAGGGCTCAGATCACCCGGCGACCGTGATCGCGTCGATGGCGGCCATGTTCTGCTCGCGCAGCCCCTCGGAGATGGGGGCGGAACCGGCGGCGTCGGCCGCGGCCTGCTGGCCCTCCTCGCTCGCGACGTAGGTCAGGAAGTCCTTGACCAGGTCGACGGTCTCCTGGTCCTCGTACTCGACGCAACCGATGTGGTAGCTGACCAGCACGATGGGGTAGTTGCCCGACTCGGTCGTGTCGCGGGCCAGGTCGATCGCGTAGCTGTACTCCGGCCGGTCGGCGTCGTCGACCTGCTCCGAGTTCTCCACCACCGCGGCAGCCGCCTCGGCCGACGGCGCGACGAACTCCTCGCCGACACCCACGTTGGCGACACCGAGGTCGCCGGCCTGGCTGAGGTCGGCGTAGCCGATCGTGCCGTTGCCGGCCGCGACGGCGCTCACGACGCCCGAGGTGCCCTGGGCGGCCTCGCCACCGGCGACCGGCCAGTCACCGCTGGGCTCGTGCGGCCACGCGTCGCCCCCGGCGGCGGCCAGGTACTCGGTGAAGTTCTCCGTGGTGCCCGACTCGTCGGACCGGTTGACCGGGGTGATCGGCAGGTCCGGCAGCGTGGCGTCGGGGTTGGCCTCGGCGATCGCCGGGTCGTTCCAGTTGGTGATCTGCTGGTTGAAGATCCCCGCGATCACGGCCGGCGGCAGGTTGAGCTCGTCGACGCCCTCGAGGTTGTAGACGACCGCGATCGGCGCGATGTAGTTGACGAGCTCGAAGGCACCGGCCGTGCCGCAGCGCTCCTCCGCCTGGGCCAGCTCCTCCTCGTCGAGGTAGGCGTCGGAGCCGGCGAAGTCGGTGCCGCCGGCGAGGAACTGCTCGCGGCCACCGCCGGAGCCGACCGGGTCGTAGTTGACGGTCACGCCGGGCTGCACGCTCGAGTAGCCGGCGGTCCAGCCCTGCATGGCGGCCTGCTGGGCGCTGGACCCCGCGCCGACGAGCGTGCCGCTCAGCTCGGAGCCGGAGCTGGTGTCGCCGCCGCCGCTGGCGGTCTCCGCGGTCTCGTTGGACGCACCGCAGGCGGCGAGCGCGAGGGTGCTGGCGAGCGCAACGGACAGCGTCGTGGCGCGCGTCTTGGTGCTGAGCTTCAACTCAGGGCCTCTCAGGTTCGCCCGGACCTGTTCCGGGCAGCGTGGGACCGACGGGAGCGACGGTAGGGAGCCCAGGTGGCGGCACACCCCGCTTGCGGTGAACGGACGGTGAACGAGCGCCGAGAACTGCGATGATCTTGAGTGGCCCGGGTCACGCGGGGGGAAGATGCGGGGTCGCGGTGCCACCCACCAGCAGGCAAGGGCTCGGCGCCGGGTGGGCGCGTCGCCGTCGCCGGGTCGGCCTCAGCGGGCCTGCGGCTCCCGGTGCCACGCGACGTCCACGGAGTACCGGGTGAAGCCCCGCCCCTCGTACAGCCGCACCGCCGCCGTGTTGTCCTCCTCGACGTAGAGAAGCACCTCGCCGAGACCGCGCGCCCGCAGGTGCGCCAACCCGAGGTCGGTGAGCGCGCGCCCCAACCGCAGCCCCTGGGCGGCCGGGTCGACGCCCAGCACGTAGACCTCGCCGACGGGCTCGGGCCCGGCGTCCCCGGCGGGGTGGACCTTGGTCCAGTGGAAGCCGAGCAGCTCGCCCGCGGCCCCGGGCGCGCCCCGCCACGCCATCAGGAACCCGTCGGGGTCGAACCACGGCTCCGCCTCGCGGCGCTCGAGGTCGGCGTGGGTCATCCGCCCCTGCTCGGGGTGCCAGTCGAAGGCGCGCGCGTTGACCCGCAGCCACGCCTCCTCGTCACGCCCGGGAACGAACGGCACCACCCGGACGTCGCCGGGCAGGTCGGGGCGCGGGTCGGGGTCGATGCCGGCCAGGTCGCGCCGCAGCTGCAGGAGCACCCGGGCCCGGCGGAAACCGTGCGGGACGAGCAGCTCGGCCGACCCGGGCAGGTCCCCGTGCGCCCAGACGTCCAGCGGCCCCCCACCCGCGGCGTCCAGGACGCGGCGCAGCAGCGCGGTGCCGTGGCCGCGGCGGCGCCGCTCGGGGTGGACCACCAGCTCGGCGGTCCCACCGTCGAGGCGGGCGTACCCGGCCAGGGCGCCGTCGTCGTCCCGGACCGTGAGGTCCTGCCCGTCGGGCGAGCCGTGCCGGAGGCGCAGCTCGGCCTCCTCGGAGACCGGGCGCACGCCATCGGCGGCGCCGGCGGCGCGGAGCAGGTCGAGGACGCCGGCGACGTCGCGTTCGTCGATCACCGGCCCATCAGACCAGCTCGGCGCCCGCCCCGGCGTCGGCGGTGGCCGCGCGGTCCTCGGCGGCGGCCCGCGCGGTGGCGTCGGCCACCTGCTGGTCGAGCTTGTAGCCGACGTTGCGCACGGTGCCGATCAGCGCCTCGTGCTCGGTGCCGAGCTTGGCGCGCAGCCGGCGGACGTGGACGTCGACGGTGCGGGTGCCGCCGAAGTAGTCGTAGCCCCAGATCTCCTGGAGGAGCTGGGCGCGGGAGAAGACGCGACCCGGGTGCTGGGCCAGGTACTTCAGCAGCTCGAACTCCTTGTAGGTGAGGTCGAGCGGGCGACCGCGTAGCTTGGCCGAGTAGCTGTGCTCGTCGATCACCAGTTCGCCGGCCTGGGTGAGGCCGCCCTCGCCGCCGTCGGCCGGGGTGGTGGCGGCCAGGCGCCGGGCGGTCGCCCACTTCAGGCGGGCGTCGACCTCGGCGGGGCCGGCGGTGTCGAGCAGCACGTCGTCGACCCCCCAGTCCGCCGAGAGGGCGACCAGGCCGCCCTCGGACAGGACGGCGACCAGCGCGGCGGCCACCCCCGTCGAGGAGAGCAGCCCGCACAGGGTGCGGGCCTGGATGAGGTCGTAGCGGGCGTCGACGAGCACCACGTCGCCGGAGTCGCCGTCGAGCAGGCTGGAGAGCTCCGGGGCCACCACGCGGACCTGGTGGCCGAGCAGCCCGAGGGCGGGCAGCACCTCGGTCGTCGCCTGGCGGGCTGCGGTCATGAGCACGAGTCGCATGTCGTCTCCTCAGGGGTCCGGGGCCGGCGGGTGCCGACCGGACCTGCGACGGCGCTGTCGAGGTGAGACGGCAGGATAGCCGACGCCCGCTCCGGGGCCCCCGATCCGGCACCGATGCGTCCCCGTCGGGTGGGCCCGTGACGCCGGACACGCCGGTCGCGGAGCGCCCGACCCGCTCGTCGAGCGGAGCGCACGCCGGGCTTCTGACACGATCGGCCCGTGAGCTCCGCCGCGGTCCCGTCGCCGACGCCGGCCCGCCCGCACCACGTCGTGGCCGCGGGCCTCGCCGTCCTCGCCGCGGGCCTGGTCGCCGGGCTGCCGCCGCTGGCCGGCGAGGTCGGGACCCTCGCCGCCGTGCTGGTGCTCCAGCTCGCGCTGGTGCTCGCCTGGGTCCTCGCCACGGGGATGCAGGGCTTCGCGGCGTCGCTGGCCGTCGGCACGGCCGCCGCCGTCGCGGCCGACCTCGCGCTCGCGCTGCCCGAGGACCCGGTGCCGGGCGGCCTCCTCGCCGTGCTGGGCATCGGGTTCCTCGCCGCCGTGCTCCAGCAGATGCTGCGCACGCCGCGGGAGGCCCTGGTCGACTCGCTGGCCGGGTCGGCGGTCCTGCTCACCGCCGTCGGCGCGCTGGCGGCGCTGCTGCTGCTGGGCCGGGCCGACGACGGCGGCCTGACCACCACCGCCCTGGTCGCCGGAGCCGCGCTGGTCGTCGGCCACCTCGTCGACCAGGTGCTGCCGCGGCCCCGGCTGGCCCCCGGGGTCCCGCGCGGGCTGCTCGGCGTCGTCCTCGCCGTCCTGGCCGGCGCGGCGACGGCGTGGGCGGTCCGCGACCTCGCCGACCTCGGCGCGCTCCGGGCACCGGCCGTGGGCGCCGTCATCGCCGGGGTGGTGGCGCTGGTCGCCGTGGCGGGCAGCTACCTCGCCGTCGAGACCACGTCCGAGGGCGAGGCGGAGGCGCTCTCCCCGTGGGCGCCGACCGTGGTCCAGGTCGTGCTGCCCCTCGCCGCCGGCGCCCCCGTGGCCCTCGCCCTGCTGACCGCCCTGTGAAGGTCGCCGCGGTCGTCCTCCTGCTGCTCGTCGTCACCGGCGTCGTCCTCGACCGGGTGGCGGTGGGCTTCGCCGAGCGCGAGGTGGCCGAGCGGCTGGCGGCCCAGGAGGCGCTGTCCGGTGAGCCGGACGTCGAGGTCCGCGGCTTCCCGTTCCTCACCCAGGCGCTCGCCGGGCGCTACGACGAAGTCCGCATCTCGTTGACCGCCGACGAGCTGGGCCAGCCCGAGGGCACCCGCGCCGACGTGTCGCTCCGCGGTGTGCACCTGCCCCTGTCGGCGCTGCGGGCCGGCACGGTGGCGGAGGTGCCGGTCGAGCGCATCGACGGCACCGCGACGCTCTCCTACGAGCTGCTGGCCGGGGAGCTCGGCGCGGACACCACCCTGGAGCGGGAGGGGGACGGGTTGCGCATCACCCGCACCGTCGAGCTCCTGGGCCGCGCGTTCCCGCTCACCGCGGCCGGCACCGTCTCGCTCGACGGGGACGAGCTGGTCATCGACGTCGACCGGGCGTCCGGGGTGGGCGTCGACGTCCCGCGCGTCGCCGTCGAACGGGCCACCGACCTGCTCGACCTGCGCTACCCGGTCGAGCTGCCCTACGGGCTGCGGCTCACCGACGTGACCCCGCGGGACGACGGCGTGGCCGTGCGCGCGGTGGCCGAGGACGCCGTCCTGGCCGCGGAATAGGGCCGCGGCCGCGCCGGGTTCTGCGGAGGAGGACCCGGGAGGGGTGGTGGACCAGGTGGACGCTGCGGCGGTGTTCGACCGGCTCGGGGTGCGCCCGGCCGAGGCGGAGCTGACCGTCGTCCAGTTCTCCACGGCGTTCTGCGGCCCGTGCCGGGCCACCCGGGCCCGGCTGGAGCAGCTGCGGGCGAGCCGGCCGGGGCTGGCCGCCGTCCACGTCGACGCGGAGAGCCACCTGGACGAGGTCCGCGAGCTCGACGTCCGGCTGACGCCGACGCTGTTCTACCTGGACCGGGGCGGGCGCGTGGTCGGCCGCACCACCGGGGCTCCCCGGCCGGCAGAGCTGACCGCGCTCGTGGATGCGCACGTGGGTGGCCGGGCAGGCGGTCCGGTGTGATCGGCTACGCTCGCGCCGTGGGCATCCTGCTGACCTCGCGCCGCACAGTCGACCTGTGCCGCGTCGGCAGCTGCCTGTGTCCCGCCCTCTGAGGGCGGCACCGCGCCGTCCAGACGCGCTCTCCGCGCCGTCGGGATGCCCCTCTCTCCCGGAAGTTCCGCGCTGCGAGCGATCCGCGTCGTCCCGCACCACCCGAACGACCGACCGCACACACCGATCACCCGGAGGACCACCACCATGAGCCGCAACGACGTGCTCGTCACCGCCGACTGGGTCCAGGAGCACCTGGGCCAGCCCGGCATCGTCCTCGTCGAGGTCGACGAGGACACCACCGCCTACGACGGCGGCCACATCGAGGGCGCCGTCAAGCTGGACTGGAAGAAGGACCTGCAGGACCCGCTGCGCCGCGGGCCGGTCACGTGCCCACCGCGATCAACATCCCGTGGAGCAAGGCGGCCAACGAGGACGGCACCTTCAAGTCCGACGAGGAGCTGGCCAAGCTCTACGCCGAGCAGGGCTACGACGAGAGCAAGCCGACCATCGCCTACTGCCGGATCGGCGAGCGCTCGAGCCACACCTGGTTCGTGCTGCGCGAGCTGCTCGGCAAGCAGGACGTCAAGAACTACGACGGCAGCTGGGTCGAGTACGGCTCGCTCGTCGGCGTCCCGATCGAGAAGTGAGCTGACATGTGCGGAGCGCCGAAGCAGGGTGGTGTCCTCGACGGCATCGACCTGAGCACCCAGACGGTCATCCAGGGCTCGGTGTGGCACGACGGTGCGCCGGTGGCCGGGGCCTACGTCCGGCTGCTGGACTCGACCGACGAGTTCACCGCCGAGGTGGTGACCAGCCCCGAGGGCGAGTTCCGGTTCTTCGCTGCGCCCGGGCCGTGGAAGCTGCGCGCCCTGGCCGCGGTCGGCAAGGGTGAGCGCACGCTCGACGCCGAGGTCGGCCTGAACGAGACCACGGTCGTCGTCGCGTAAGGACCCCGTTCCCGCACCGCTCGCGAGCTCGCGGCGAGCCTCCGAACGGGGCCGAGGGCTCACCGCAGGCGGCCCGCCTCCCCCGGGAGGCGGGCCGTCGTCGTCTCAGTCCACCCCGGGCGGCAGGCGGTTCGGGCCGGCCTCGGGGGGCCGGGGGCGGTCCTCGGGGAAGGCGCGCACGGCCACGATGGCGACGTCGTCGGCGCCGGGCTCGGGCACCAGCCGGGCCAGCACGGTGTCCAGCAGCTCCTCCAGCGGCGTGCTGCCGAGGTCGCGCAGGGCCGCGTGGAGCCGCTCGATGCCCTCGTCGAGGTCTGCGTCGCGCCGCTCGACCAGCCCGTCGGTGACCAGCAGCAGGGTGTGCCCGTCGGGCAGGTCGACGGACTGGTCGCTGCGGGGGGCATCCGGGTCGATGCCGAGCATGAGCTCCGGCGTGCTGGTGAGCATCGTGACCGAGCCGTCCGGGGCCAGCAGCACCGGCGGCAGGTGCCCGGCGTTGCTCCAGCGCAGCAGCCGGCGCCCGGCCACCGGCACGTCCGGGTGCCGCTCGATGCGCGCGAGGACTGCCGTCGCCAGGGTGGATACGGCCAGCCCGCGCGCGGCGTGCTCCACCCGGGTGAGGGTCGCCGCCGGGCCGTCGTCCTGCGCGTAGGCCAGCGCCCGCAGCAGGCCGCGGAGCTGCCCCATCGCCGCAGCCGCGCTGCTGTCGTGGCCGACGACGTCGCCGATCACGAGCATCGTGGCGCCGTCCGGCTGGAGGAAGGCGTCGTACCAGTCCCCGCCGACCTGCGCCTCGTGCGCCGCGGGGCTGTAGCGCACGGCGATCTGCAGGTGGTCGGGCTCCGGTGGCGGGGTGAGCAGCGACTGCTGCAGCCGGTCGGACAGGGCGCGGTCCGCGGCGGCCCGGGCGGCCAGCGCCTCGAGCTCCGCGGCCTGCCGCTGCGCCGCCAGCCGCTCGGTGAGGTCGCGGAAGGAGACCACCACGCCGGTGAGCTCGCCGTCCTCCACGGTGGGGACGACGACCATCTCCACCGGGACGGGGCTGCCGTCCTTGCGCCAGAGGGTCTCGTGCTCGGCGACGACGGTGCGGCCCGTCCGCAGCGCCTGCCAGACCGGGCACTCCTCGCGGGGGTACTCCGAGCCGTCCGGGCGCCGGCCGTGGACCAGCGCGTGCTGGTCCTGACCGAGCTGCTCGCCCGGGTGGTACCCCGTGAGCCGGGCCGCGGCGGGGTTGAGGAACTCCACCCGGCCCTCGGTGTCGAGGCCGTAGATGCCGTCCGCGACGTTGGCCAGCACGCGTTCGGTGATGGCCAGGGCGCGGGTCAGCTTGGCCTCGGTCTCGCGCAGCACCTCGAGGTCTCGGGCGCGCGCGGTGGCCACCTGGCGCAGCGTGGTGGCCTCGGCGCCCGCGGCCCGGGCCTCCGCGGTGAGCCGCTCGGCGTGCATTCGGTCGGTGATGTCCATGCCGGTCACCAGCAGGAACTGCTGCAGGTCGCCGTCGCGGACGAGCTGCATCGTGAGGTCGGCGGTGCGCCGCCGTCCATCGGCGAGGAAGAAGCTGGTCACCGCGCGGACCGGCGCGCCCCCGGCCGCGACCTCCAGGCACCACCCGCGCACCGTCGCGCCGACGTCCGGGTCGCCGGCCCACCAGCCGGCCTCCCAGAAGGGGCGGCCCAGCTGCTCCCGGCGGTCGAAGCCGCGACCTTCCACGGCCAGGCGGTTGGCGGTGAGCAGCGTCCCGTCGATGTCGCAGATGGCGGCGAACATGAACGTGGACTCGTGGAGGACGGCGTACCACGACGGCGTGCCCGGGAGCACCTCGATCCCCGGGGTCGGCGCGATGCCGCGGCCGGCCTCGGCCATCTCGATGACTGCTCCTCCCGCTCCACCCCGTCCTCCGGGGTGTGTCCAGCCTGCCGTACGACCCCCGCCGGCACCAGCGACGCGGTCTGTCGGGTCCGCCTCACTCCCGGTGCGCGCAGCGGGGCGCCCGCCCCGGCGGGGAGCCGGGGCGGGCGCCGCGGGTGGTGCGGTCGGCTCAGCCGCAGAGCCCCTCGGGGAGGGAGGTCAGGCACTGGTTGCGGTCGAAGTCGACGTCGCCGGTCTCGTCCCAGACGAGGTCGGCGGGCTGGTTGCCCTTGGCCTTGTTCCGCTCGACCTCACCGCGGGGTTCGAAGATGGGCACCTGCTCCTCCTCGGGCGGCGCGGGGAAGCTCGACTGCACGACGATCCCGCCTTCGACGACGCTCACCGCCTCCGAGTTGTTGTCCAGCACTGCATTGTCGCGCACGTGGAAGTCCTGCGCGCCGAGCAGGACGATGCCGGCCCCGCTGATCGGCAGGTCGTCGGCGCAGACCTTGTTGTTCTCGGCGACCTTGTTGTCCCGCAGCTTCCAGTCCGTGACGGGGCCGGGGGCTCCAGCGAGCAGCAGCATGCCCAGGCAGTTGCCGACGGCGACGTTCCCGCGAGCCTCCCCGACGCTGGCGTTCCGGAAGAAGTAGCCCATCATGTTGCCCGCCGAGTGGTTGCCGCGGACGTCGGCGTCGGCCTTCTCGCTGTCGCCGATGTAGAAGCCGGCCTCGGCGTTCCCGGTGGCCTTGTTGCCGTGGAAGGTCGTCCCCTCGGTGACGAAGCTGGCTGCGCCGTACCCGCCGTTGTCGGTGAACCGGCTGTCGCTCACCCTGAGCTTCTTCGTCGCGAGCGCCACGAGGCCGTCCCCGGTCGCGCCGGTGACGGTGATGCCGCGGACGCTGACGTCCTTCACCCGGTGGACGGCGTTGAACTCGTCGTCGACCTCGCCGAGGACGCAGATGCCGGACACGCGGTCGGCGGGGCCCTCCAGGGTGTCGCACGCGGTCGGCTCCGCGCCGGTGGGTGCGATGACCACACGGTGGCCGAGCAGGGTGATGCCGTCCTTCTGGATGGTCACCGACTCGTGGTAGGTGCCGGGTGGGATGCGGATCGTGTCGCCCGGCTTCGCGGCGTCCACCGCGGCCTGGATGCTGAAGCCGTGGTTCGGGTCCGGCTTCTTGCCGGTGTCCGCGGTGGCCGGTCCGGCCACCGCGAGGGTGGCGAGGGTGGCGGCGGACGCCACCGCCAGGAGACGTGCTCTGCGCAGGTGCATGGGTGCTCCCTGGATGCGGGACGCCGGCCCCCCGGTTGGCGGACGTCGGTGTCCGCCGCCGCGTCGCCCCTGAGGGGGGCAGCCTGCCCACGGCCCTGTGTGGAACGGAATCCCCCGATACCGGGGGTTGCGCCGGTCGCTCCCGGTCAGAGCCCCAGGCCGGCGGCGAGTTCGCCCATGGCGCGGTCGAACCAGCGGTCGGTGTCCAGCACCGATCCGACGAGGTGGCCGAAGAGCTCGAAGCTGATGGTGCCGAACACCGCGCTCCAGGCCAGCAGCGCGCGCACCCGCACCGCCTCGTCGAGGGCCGGGTGCTCGCCGCCCAGGATCGCGACGGCGTCGTCGCTGATCAGCGCGGGGTCGCGCTCGCCGGCCGCCTCCGGGAGGTCGCCCGAGCGGGCGGCGTCCCCCAGGATGCGCCCGAGGACGAGGCCGACGCGGGCAGCGGGCGGCACCGTCTCGGCGGGCGCCCGGTAGCCCGGTACGGGGGAGCCGTACAGCAGCGCGTACTCGTGCGGGTGCTCCCGCGCCCAGCCGCGCACCGCCCGGCACACGGCCAGCCAGCGCTGCCGCGGCGGTCCGCCGGGCGGATCGGCCGCCTCCGCGGCAGCCCCCAGGTCGTCGTAGGCGTCGATGATGAGCCGGGTCAGCAGGTCGTCGCGGCTGGGGACGTAGCGGTAGACGGCCGAGGAGGCCATGCCCAGCTCGCGCGCGACGGCCCGCAGCGACAGACCGGCCGCCCCGACCTCGGCGAGCTGGCGGCGGGCGGCGTCGGCGATCTCCGCGGTGATCTCGGCGCGGACGCGCTCGCGTGCGTTGGGCATCCGCCCACGGTGCCGGGCGAGAGCGGTGCGCGCAAGCGTGAGCACCGCTCTTGACAGGTGACCCCGGTCGTCGAGAGCATCGGTCCAGAACGAGAGCACCGCTCTTGTCGAGACGCCCTGGAGCACCTCATGGCACTGCACGTCATCGTCGGGAAGGGCCCGGTGGGCCTCACCACCGCCCGGGAACTGCGCGACCGCGGGCACGAGGTCCGCGTGCTCTCCCGGTCCGGCGGGGTCCCCGCGGCCGGCATCGAGCACCGGCAGGTGGACGCCGCCGACGCCGCCGCCCTCACCCGCGCCGCGCGCGGGGCCGCCGCCCTCTACAACGCCGTCAACCCGGCGTACCACCGCTGGGCCACCGACTGGCCGCCGGTCGCCGACGCGCTGCTGGCAGCCGCCGAGCGCGCCGGCGCAGTCCTGGTCACCATGTCCAACCTCTACGCCTACGGCCGCCCGGACGGCCCGATGAGCCCGCGGTCGCCGCTCGCGGCCACCGACACCAAGGGCGTCGTCCGCGCCCGGATGTGGCAGCAGGCGCTGGCCGCCCACGAGGCCGGGCGGGTGCGCGTGACCGAGGCCCGCGCCGCGGACTTCGTCGGCCCGCAGGTGCCACCGGCGCAGTCCCACCTGGGGCGTCAGCTCCCCGCGCTCCGGCGCGGCCGCACCGCCTGGGTGGTCGGCGACCCGGACGCACCCCGCAGCTGGGCCTACCTCCCCGACGTGGCGACGACGCTCGCCACCCTGGGCACCGACGAGCGCGCGCTCGGCCGGGCGTGGCACGTGCCCAGCGATGCCCCGCGGTCCCAGCGCGCCGCCCTCGCCGACCTCGCGGCGGCCATGCGCGCCCCGGCGCCCACCGTGCGCGGCATCCCCTGGGCGGTGCTGCGGGCGGCGGGCCCGGTGTCCCCGCTGATGCGCGAGGTGCTCGCCGTCCGGCACCAGTTCGACCAGGAGTACGTCGTCGACGCCGCGGGGACGACGGCGACCTTCGGGATCGCCGCGACCCCGTGGGCCGAGGTGGTCGCCGCGACCGCCGGCCGCGCACCGGCGGCCGCCTGAGGCCGGGCCGCGGCGCCGTCACTACGGTGGTCGCCATGGTCTCTGCCTGGCTCCTGGTCACCCTGACGGCGTCGTGCGCCGTGGCGCTGGGCTACGGCGCCGTCCGGCTCTCCCGCGGCCCGAAGGCGGGCCGGCGGTGAGCGCGCCGACCGAGCTGCCGGTGCCCGACACCGCCGACGTCCGCAGCGGCCCGGAGGTCTCCCCGGAGCTCCTCTCCGTGCTGCCGCTGCTGGGCGAGTGGCACGGCGAGGGGCAGGCGGCGGGCGCGGGCGGCGACCACCGGTTCGGCCAGTGGGTCCGCTTCGCCCACGACGGCCGCGGCTTCCTGGCCTACGAGTCGCGCACCTGGCGGCTCACCGACGACGGGGCGATCGTGGGTCCCGACGTCCGCGAGTCCGGCTTCTGGCGGCCGCGCGGCGAGGACGACGTCGAGCTGCTCGTCGCCAGCCCGGACGGGCTCGTCGAGATCTACGTCGGCACCGCGCGCACCACCACCAGCTGGGAGCTCACCAGCGACGTGCTCGCCCGCACGCCGGACGCCCCCGACGTCACCCGCTCGGTGCGGCTCTACGGCATCGTCGAGGGCGCGCTGATGTACGCGATCGACCGCGCGGTGGGGGAGCGGCCGCCCCGCCCGGTGATGTCGGCGCGGCTGGAGCGCCTCCGGTGACCGCGCCCACCACCCCGCGGCAGGTGGCCGACCGCTACGTCGACGCCGTCTGCGACCTCGACCCGATCGTCGCGACCTCCCTCGGGGTCCGCCCGGGCGACGACCGGCTCCCCGACGTGAGCCCGGCCGGGCTCGAGGCCGAGGCCGACCTGGCCCGTGCCACCCTGGCCGAGCTGGACCGGCTGCAGGCGGCCGCCCCCGGGCTGGACGACGACCCGGTCGAGCGCCGCTGCGCCCGCCTGCTGCGCGAACGGCTGGGCGCGGAGCTCGCCGTCCACGAGGCGGGCGAGGGGTTCCGGTCGCTCAACAACCTGTTCAGCCCGCTGCACGCGGTCCGCCAGGTCTTCATGCTCATGCCGGCGGCGACGGAGGAGGACTGGTCGGTCATCGCGCGCCGGCTCTCCCGCGTGCCGGAGGCGTACCGCGGCTACCGGGAGACCCTCGCCGAGGGGGCGCGCCGCGGCCTGCTCGTGGCACCGCGGCAGGTGCGCACCGTCCTCGCCCAGCTCGACGAGTGGACCAGCGGGCCGTTCTTCGCCTCGTTCGTCGCCACCGGGCCCGAGGCGCTGCGGAGCGAGCTCGCCGCGGCCGCCCGGGCCGCCGACGAGGCGGTCGCCGAGGTGCGCGGGTTCCTGCGGGACGAGTACGCCCCGCGCACCGAGGGGACGCCGGACGCCGTCGGGCGCGACCGCTACGCCGTCGCCGCCCGCCGCTGGACCGGCTCGGACCTCGGCGCCGGCCGGGGGCTCGAGGAGGCCTACGCCTGGGGCTGGGCCGAGCACCGGCGGATCCTCGCCGAGCAGCGCGTCGAGGCCGAGCGGGTGCACCCCGGTGCGACACCGCTGGAGGCGATGCGCCGGCTCTCCCTCGAAGGGCCTGCGGTCGAGGGCGTGGAGGCGATCCGCCACCGGCTGCAGCAGATGATGGACGACGCGATCGCAGCGCTGGACGGCACGCACTTCGACCTCGCCGCCCCGGTCAAGCGGGTGGAGGCGATGATCGCCCCGCCCGGGAGCGCGGCCGCGCCGTACTACACGCGGCCGTCGCACGACTTCTCCCGGCCCGGCCGCACCTGGCTGCCCACGCTCGGGCGCACCCGCTTCCCGCTGTGGGACCTGGTGTCGATCTGGTACCACGAGGGCGTCCCGGGCCACCACCTGCAGCTGGCGCAGTGGGTGCACGTGGCCGGGCAGCTCTCGACCTACCAGACGTCGCTGGGCTCGGTGGGGGCGAACGTGGAGGGCTGGGCCCTCTACGCCGAGCGGCTCATGGACGAGCTCGGCTACTTCGCCGACCCGGGGGAGCGGCTGGGCTTCCTGGACGCCCAGCAGCTGCGCTCGGTGCGCGTGGTGATCGACATCGGCATGCACCTGGGGCTCCCCGTGCCCGAGGACGCCGAGGGCGCGCTGGCCGCGCACCGCGGCCGGCCGTGGACGCCCGAGCTGGCGCGGGTCTTCCTGGGGGAGCACTCCGGTGCCGACGTCGCCTTCCTCGACAGCGAGCTGGTGCGCTACCTGGGGCTGCCGGGGCAGGCGATCAGCTACAAGCTGGGCGAGCGGGCCTGGCGGGACGGGCGGGCCGCCGCCCGGCGGGCCCGCGGTGCGGGGTTCGACCTCAAGGCGTGGCACATGGCCGCGCTGTCGCAGGGCTCGCTCGGGCTGGACGACCTCGCCGGGGAACTGGCGCTGCTCTAGTAGCGGTCAGCCGCGCGCCGGCACGGTGTTGACCGGGTCGTCGGCCTGGCCCACCCGGTCCTCCGCGGAGCTGGGGAGGGCCTCCAGCCCGGGCGTGGCCAGCAGGTCGGCGACGCAGGCGGCGCTGCCCCCGACGTAGGTGCTCATCAGGTCGATGTCGGTGGCCACGACCCACGAGCGGTCGGTGGGCCACCACAGGTTGGCGCTCTGCTCGGACGGCTCGGGCGCCAGGTTGCGCACCGCGTCGGTGACGGCTCCCCGCACCAGCACGGCGTCCCGCCCGCGGGGCAGGGGCAGGGTGGGCACCCCGTGCAGTGCGGCGGCGTCGGAGCCCGGGCCCGCCCACCGGCCCAGCAGGCAGTCGCCGGGGGTGCCCGTGTGGCGGGCCAGCACGGCCGCCAGGCGCGCGGCGACGGTGGTGGGCAGGTGCCCCTCCGCGGGGGCGCCGTCCCAGTCGGGCGGCTGGCTGTCCTCGGCCACGTACTCCCAGCCGCCCGTCACCGCCGGCCACTGCGCCAGCGGGTGGGCCACGGTGCCGTTGACCGCGGCGACGGCGGCCCAGGGGACCTCCACGTCGTCGTCGCCCGCGTAGCGGTAGGCGGGGTGCAGCACGCGGGCGTAGGCCGGGAAGAGCGGCGGCACCAGCGCGGCGACGGTGCCCCAGCGGGCCCGGGCGACGGCCGCGGCGATCCAGGCGCCGACGGAGACGTCGGCCTCGACGGGAAGACCGCCGAGCTGCACGCGCGCCTCCTGGGAACGGACAACCCCCGGGCTGCTCCGCGGCGCTCCGCTGGGGAGCAGCACGCGGGCCGACTGGACAAATGTCGGCGGCCCGGGGGTCGGGTGACTGTCCGGTTCTCGCTCGCCGCCGTGCGACGGACGGGCGATCATGCCGTCGTTCGGATCGTCCTCCGAACGGGCGGCCCATCTGGACGGCGGCTAGCGGACAGCCACCTCACGAGTCCTGTAGCTCAGCAAAGTTACGGACCACCTCCCTTCTCGTGTGCCACGACGGTACGGCCGCGCGCGCGGGAGCGCCAACGGTTTCCGTCCGCTCTCGGCGAACGCCCTGCTGGCCGCCCGGCTCCCGGCGTGTCCGCCCCGGACGGGCTGCTCAGGAGCGGTCGCCGGGGCCCAGGGTGCGGCCCGGCGGCCGGGCACCGGACCAGTCGGGGTCGTGCTCGGCGCGGTCGTCGACGGTCTCGTACCCGGGCCGAGGGCCGTCGTGCTCCCCGAGGTCCTCGGCGGCGTCCGTGGCGGTGCGCCCGGGCGGGGGCGCGCCCTCCCAGTCCGGCTCGTGCTCGGCCTCGTCGTCCACCGTCTCGTAGCCCGGGCGCGCGGCCTCCTCCCCGAGCTCCTCGGTGGCGGCGGAGGCGCCGGGGCCGGGCGGCGGCGTGGTGACCCGGCCGGCGCCATGCCCGGGCCGGTCGTCGACGGGGTCCCAGGCGTCGGGGATGCCGTCGTGGTCGATGTCGCTGATCTCCTGCAGGTACATCGCCCGGTAGCGGCGGTTGCGCAGCCGGAGGATCACCGCGGCGGACAGGGCCGCCAGCAGGGTGCCGAAGAGGATGCCGACCTTGGCGTGGTCGTAGCTCTCGCTCTCCGCGCCGTAGGCGAGCTCGGTGATCAGCAGCGAGACGGTGAACCCCATGCCGCCGAGCAGGGCCAGCCCCACCACGTCCGGCCAGCCGAGGTTCTCGTCCAGCTGCGCCCGGGTGAAGCGGGCGACCAGCCAGGTGGCGCCGGTGATGCCGATCGCCTTGCCGGCGACCAGCCCGACCATGATGCCGACCGCGATGCTGTCCCCGAGCGACTCGCCCAGGCCGGAGAGCCCGCCGATGGCGACGCCGGCGGAGAAGAAGGCGAAGACGGGGACGGCGACGCCCGCAGACAGCGGCCGGATGCGGTGCTCGAAGTGCTCGGCCATGCCCGGCCCGGCGTCCGGCCCGCCGGCGGCGTCGCTGCGGATCACCGGGACGGTGAAGGCCAGCAGGACGCCCGCGACGGTCGCGTGCACGCCCGACTCGTGGACCAGCACCCAGGTGACGGCGGCGAGCGGCAGCAGCAGCCACCACGAGCGGATCCGCTTCTGCACCAGGAAGCCGAAGAGCGCCAGCGGGATCAGCGAGAGCAGCAGCGGCGTGACCGCCAGCGAGGCGGTGTAGAAGATCGCGATGATCGTGATGGCCAGCAGGTCGTCGACGACGGCGAGGGTCAGCAGGAAGGTGCGCAGCGCGCTGGGCAGGTGGGTGCTGATGACCGCGAGGACGGCGAGCGCGAAGGCGATGTCGGTGGCCGACGGGATGGCCCAGCCCTGCAGCGCCCCCTCGCGCGCGTTGAGGTTGAACACCACGAAGAACAGCGCCGGGACGACCATGCCGCCGACGGCGGCGGCGATCGGCAGCGCCGCACGGCGGGGCTCGCGGAGGTCGCCCGCGACGAACTCCCGCTTGAGCTCCAGCCCGGCGACGAAGAAGAAGATGGCCAGCAGCCCGTCGGCGGCCCACGTGCCGAGGGAGAGGTCCAGGTGCAGCGACGCCGGGCCCACCGTCGTGTCGCGCAGCGCCTCGTAGCTCTCCGCCCAGGGCGAGTTGGCCCACACCAGGGCGATCGCCGCACCGATCAGCAGCAGGGCACCGCCGACGGTCTCCTTGCGGAGCACCGAGGCGATGCGCTGCGCCTCGGTCCAGGATCCCCGTCCGAAGAGGCGGGAGGGGGTGGACGTCGTCACGGGGCGGCTCCGGGGAACGGGGTCGGGTGGGGACGTGCCCTCGACGGACACGCTGCCGACCAGACTTCCCGGCGCACCTGGGTTTCACGCTACCCGGCGAGCAGTTCCCTGACCCGCGGGGAGAGCCCGCCGTCGCCGCGGCGGATGCCGTCGAGGGTGTGCACCGGCACGGCGCCACGTACCCCGGAGAGCAGCCACACGGCATCGGCCGCGTGCAGGTCGTCGACCGTCCCGGGGGTCGAGGCGGTGGGCCAGCCGGCCGCCCGGGCGGCGGCGAACAGCCGCGCCTGGGTGGTGCCGGCGAGGATGCCGCTCTCCACCGGCGGCGTGTGGAGCGTGCCGGACGCGGCCCAGACGACGGTCGAGGTCGGGCCCTCCAGCACCCGGCCCTCCAGGCTGGTGAGGACGACGTCGTCGGCACCCAGGGCCTGAGCGTGCCGCTGGGCGGCCATGTTGACCGCGTAGGAGAGCGTCTTCGCGCCGCCCAGCAGCCACGGGGCGCCCGCCCGGAAGTCGGCGGGCACCCCGAGCCCGAGCGTGACCACCGCGACCCCCTCCGCGCGCTGTCGCAGCGTCTCGGCGGGCACCGGCGCGAGCAGCGCCAGCGACGTCGGCGGCGTGCCCTCGCCGAGCCCGCGGGTGAGCACGAGGCGGCACACGCCCTCCATCTCGGCCGGCCAGCCGGTCAGCGTCGCCCCGACCAGGGCCCGCCAGGCGGCGTCGCCGGGGTGGGCCAGGCCGAGCAGCTCCGCGGAGCGGCTCAGCCGGGTGAGGTGCGCGTCCAGGTGCGGCGTGCGCCCGCCGACGACGGCGACGGACTCGAAGACGCCGTCCCCGCGGGCCAGCCCGAGGTCGAAGGCGGTGACGACCGGCTGGTCCGCGGGGACCGGCACCGCCGCGCCGTCCCGCCAGACCGCCACCCTGCGCTGCTCGTCCACGCGGGCCAGCCTGCCGTACGCGGGGAATAGGCTCGCACCATGGGCACCGACGACGTCGCCGCCCCGCTCGCCGAGCAGCTGCGCGCGCGGGGGTTGCGCCTGACCCCGCAGCGCGCCCGGGTGCTGGCCGCGGTCGGCGCGCTGGCGCACGCCACCCCGGAGGCGATCGTCGCCCGCCTGCGCGAGGAGGCCGGCCCCGGCGGCAGCGCGCCCGACACCTCGACGGTCTACCGCACCCTCGAGCTGCTCGAACGGCTCGGGCTCGTCTGGCACACCCACCTGGGGCGCGGCGCGCCGGTCTACCACGCCGCCGAGCGCCCCCACCTGCACGTCGTCTGCAACTCCTGCGGGGAGATCTCCTCGGCCGCGCCCGACCTGCTCGACGAGGCCGCGGAACGTCTGGCGGCCGACCTGGGTTTCACCGTGGACGTCGGCCACGTCGCCCTGTCGGGCACGTGCCGCGCCTGCCGAGACCGCGCCGGAACGGAGTCCTCATGACCACGCCCTCGCCCCTCCTCGCCCGCCCCGGGGCGGTCGCCGTCGAGCCGGGGCCGGAGGTGACCCGCGTCGTCGCGGCGCACTACGGCGACCCGCTGCGCGAGCAGCGGCTGCTCGCCGAGGGCGCCGGCCTGGTGGACCGGAGCGACCGCGACGTGCTCGCGGTGCCCGGGGCCGACCGCCTCTCCTGGCTGCACAGCATCACCAGCCAGCACGTCGCCCAGCTGGCCGACGGCGCCGGCAGCGAGGCGCTGGTCCTCAGCCCCCACGGCCACGTCGAGCACCACCTCGTCGTGGCCGAGCTGGCCGGCACGACGTGGGCCGACGTCGAGCCGGGCGCCGGCCCCGCCCTGCTGGCCTTCCTCGAGCGGATGCGCTTCATGCTGCGGGTGGAGCCGCGCCTGGTGGCCGACGACCGGGCCCTGCTGTCGCTCGTCGGCCCCGGGTCGGCCGCGGCCCTGGCGGGAGCCGGGCTGCCGGTGCCCGCGGAGCCGTATGCGGTGCAGGCGCTCGGCGAGGGCTGGGTGCGCCGCATGCCCGCCGTCGGCGACGGCGCGGCCGTCGTCCACGACCTGCTCGTGCCGCGGTCGGAGGTCGCCGCCCTGGCCGACCGGCTGGGCGTCCCGCTCGCCGGCGCCTCGGCCTACGAGGCGTTGCGCGTGGAGGCCCGGCGGCCCCGCTTCGGCGTCGACACCGACCACCGCACCATCCCGAACGAGCTCGAGTGGCTGCGCACCGCCGTCCACCTGGACAAGGGCTGCTACCGCGGGCAGGAGACCGTGGCGCGGGTGCACAACCTGGGGCGCCCGCCGCGCCGCCTGGTGCTGCTGCACCTCGACGGCGTCAGCGAGGACCTGCCGGCGCCCGGCGAGCCGGTGCTGGCGGGCGCGCGCGAGGTGGGGCGGGTGGGCAGCGTGGTGCGGCACCACGAGCTGGGCGTCGTCGCCCTGGCGCTGGTCAAGCAGTCGGTGGCCCCGGACGCCGCGCTGACCGTGGCCGGCTCCACCGCCTCGATCGACCCCGACGACGCCCCACCGGCGCTCGACGACACCCAGGTGGCGGCGCGCAACCGGGTCCGGGCCGTCCGGTCTGGGACGATCGGCTGAGCGCGCCGCACCCGCCCGCGCACCGGGTGGGCAGGCCGCGGCCGCTGACCTACGCTCCGCCCAGCGCCCGCCGCTGACCACCGCCGATGCCCGCGCCGGGCGTCCCCGCACCTGGAGGCCACCCGTGAGCCCGAAGCCGTCCCCCGCCGGGGGTGCCGCCGTCGACGCGCTGCTGGACCCCGCGTTCCTGGAGAGCGCCGTGCGCCGGCCGATGGGTGACGTGCGCCGGCTGCGCCGCGAGGCCGAGCAGCAGGAGGTCAACCTCTCCTACACCCGGCGGCTGCTGCAGGGGCGCCTGGACATCGTGCGGCGGGAGCTGCAGCGGCGGGCCGAGCACGACGGGCGGTCGCTGGTGGACCTGCTGCCCGAGATCCTCGCCGAGAAGGGGCGCGGCCCGGCGCACGGCCTGGGGCGGCACCAGACGGTGCAGCCCGCGGACCCCCAGGAGTACGAGTCCTGGGTCAACTCCCTCACCCCGGGCGCCGACCTGTCGGCGATCACCGAGCTCGCCGACAACAAGCTGGAGGCGGCGGCCCGGTCGCTCGCGGACGCCGAGAAGGGGCTCTCGGAGCGCCGCCGCGGCGTGCAGCAGGTCATGGACGCGCTCGCGGCCGAGCTCGGCCGCCGGTACCGCGACGGCGAGGCCGACGTCGCCGCCCTGCTCGCCGACGAGGGGCGCCACTAGGAGGACCGCTCCTCCCCCCATGCCGCGCGTGGTCGGCATGGGACCCTGAGGCGTGGCCGTTCCAGCACCTGACCAGGCTCCCGGCGGTGCCCCCGCCTCTCCGTGGCCGGACAACCCGGTGCTGGTGGAGGTCCACCGCTCGGGCTTCCTGGAGTCGGTGCACCGGGGGTCGCTGGTGGTGCTGGACGCCGCGGGTGAGGTGGTGCTCGCGGCCGGTGCGGTCGACCGCCCGATCCTGCCCCGGTCGGCGAACAAGCCGGTGCAGGCGACGGCGCTGCTGGCGGCCGGCTGGGTGCCGCGCGCGGGCGAGGAGCTGGCGATCGGCGCCGGCTCCCACCTCGGCGAGGACGGGCACCGGGAGCTGGCCGGGGCGATGCTCGCCGCTGCAGGGCTGGGCCCCGAGGCCCTGGGGTGCCCGCCGGCGCTGCCCGCGCACGAGGAGACGAAGGCGGCCTGGCTCGCCGCCGGCCGGGCGCCGGAGCGGCTGGCCATGAACTGCTCGGGCAAGCACGCGGCGATGCTGTCGGCCTGCGTGGCGGCAGGCTGGCCGACGGAGGGCTACCTGGACCGGGAGCACCCCCTGCAGCAGGCGATCGAGGCGCGGCTGGGCGAGGCGGCCGGCGAGCCGGTCGCGGCGGTCGTCGTCGACGGCTGCGGCGCGCCGCAGCACGCGCTCCCGCTCACCGGGCTGGCGCGCGGCGTGCTCTCGCTGGTGCAGGCCCTGGAGGGTTCGCCCGGCCGGGCGGTGGCCGACGCGATGCGGGCCCACCCGTGGTTCGTCGCCGGCACCGGCCGGGAGGACACCGACCTGATGCGCGCGGTCCCCGGCCTGCTGGTGAAGGGCGGTGCCGACGGCGTCCACGTGGCGGCGCTACCGGGGGCGGGGGCCGTCGCGCTCAAGCTCGACGACGGCGGGGACCGGGGGCGGACCCCGGCGCTCGCGGCCGGGCTGCGGCGGCTCGGCGTCGGCCCGGAGGTGCTTGCTCCGTGGGCGCGGACGCCCGTCAGCGGGGGCGACGGCGTCGTCGGCGAGGTCCGTGCGTCCGCGGCGCTGGGCGGCTGACCAGCTCCGCCGGGGTGTGGGCGCGATCACGCCGAAGTGCTAGCCGCTCCGCTTGCAGGAGCTAGCATCCGGGGTTAGCGTCGAGGGCGTGCAGACCCCTGGTGACTTCGTCCGCGAGCAGGTGACCTCCGTCCGTTCCACGGTGGACCGGGTCGCCGACTCGGTCGCCGACGCGTCCGGCGTCTCGGCGGTCAGCTCGTCGGTGGGCGACTTCATCCGCGAGCAGCGCAACGCCGCGCGGGTCTCGCTGCGCGAGCTGGCCCGCACCGCCGGCGTCAGCAACCCCTACCTGTCCCAGGTGGAGCGGGGCCTCCGCAAGCCGTCAGCGGAGATCCTCGCGTCGATCGCCCGGGGCCTGAAGATCTCGGCCGAGACGCTCTACGAGCGGGCGGGGATCCTCGACCGGCGTTCCGGTAACCCGGACACCGTGGCGGCGATCCGCTCCGACGACGCGCTGTCCGAGCGGCACAAGGCCGTCCTGCTCGAGCTCTACGAGACCTACGTCCGTGAGCACCGGGCCTCGTCCCCGGCCGCCAGCTGACCATCCCCCCATCTCCCACTCCCGAGGAGTCCGGCATGACCCCCACCCAGACCGTGAAGCAGTACGGCGAGCTCGCCGTGGCCCAGGGCCGCACCCTGGCCGAGCAGGCCCGCACCCCGCTGCTGGCCTTCGTCGGCGCCGGTGACCTGGCCGTCGAGCGCGCCCGCACCGTCGTCGCCCAGTTCCGCAGCACCGCCGAGGCGCTGCCCGGCGAGGCGCAGGTGCAGGCCGACCTCGCCGTCAAGGAGGCCCGCACCCGGGCAGCCGAGGCCGCCGGCACCGCCCGCACCACGGCGCACCAGCTGGCCGTCGCGGCCCGTCCGGAGGCGCTGCGCAGCACCGTCGCCGGCCTGGTCGAGACCGCCCGCACCCAGGCGATCGCCACCGTGGAGACGCTCGCCGAGCGCGGCGCCGTCGTCGTCGAGGACCTGCGCCGCCAGCCCGGCGTCCGGCGCATCGTGCGCCGCGCCGAGGACGCCGTCGACACCGTCGAGGAGCGCATCGAGGACGTCCTCGAGGAGGGCGCCGAGGCCGTCGTCGAGGTCTCCAACGAGGTGACCTCGGTCGCCCAGAAGACCGCCGCCAAGGCGACCAAGGCCGCCGCGAAGGCGGAGGAGAAGGTTGAGGACGCCGCCGAGGCGACCAAGGCGTCCGCCGAGGAGGCCGTCGAGGCCCCCAAGCGCCGGTCGACCGCCAAGAAGACCACCCCCGCCGCCCGCAAGTCGCCGGCCAAGGCCACCTCGGCGCGCGTGACCCGCGCCCGCACGGCCAAGCCGGCCGACCCGACCGCCGTGCCCGCCAAGAAGAACTGACCGCACGGCACCACCGACCAGGGCCCCGGAGCTGCGACCAGCGCTCCGGGGCCCTGTCGCGTCCGCAGGTCGTCGCCCCCGCCGCACCGGGGCTCGGCCGCCCCGGTGGGGCTCGGGCCGCGAGTAGGCTCGCGGGCATGGGTCTGTTCGACGGGTGGCTGCTGCTGGGCCTGTACTGGGCGTCCCTGGGGCTGACCGCCTGGGCGTTCGTCGACGCGCTCATCCGGCCCGCGGCCGGGTACGTGGCCGCCGGCAAGCTCACCAAGCCGGGCTGGGCGGCGATCACCGGCCTGGCCCTGCTCGTCATCTTCTGGATGAAGACCCCGCTGTCGCTGCTCGGACTGCCCGCCGTGATCGCGGCGATCGTCTACCTGGTCGACGTGCGCCCCGCCGTGGGGGGCATGCGCCGCGACAACACCTGGTAGCAGCCGGCCGCGCTCAGTACCGGTCGTCGGCCGGGATGAGCACCCACAGCAGCAGGTAGGCCACGAACTGCGGGCCGGGGAGCACGCAGGAGACCACGAACGCCACGCGCAGGCCGCTGCGCGAGAGCCCGTAGCGCCGGGCGATCCCGGCGCAGACGCCGGCGATCATCTTGTGGCGGGTGTCCCGGCGGAGCCGGTACGGCGAGGGCGTGGTCATGCGGCCAGCCTAGGGCGGCGGGCCGCCGCCGACCGGTCGGGAGGTCAGCGGCCGAACACGCCTGCGGGCGGCTCGGGCGAGGGCTCGGCGTCGGCGTCGAGCACCGGTCGCGCATCGCCCACGAACCGGTCGAGGTCGTCGCCGTCCACGACGCGTGACGGCATCGGGTCGCGGGCGCAGGCGCGGCTGAGCTCCGCCAGCGGCAGCTCCGCGTCGGACGCGACGGCGACCAGGTTGCCGAACCGCCGGCCCCGGAGGGTCCCCGGCTCGGCGAGCAGGCAGACGTGCCGGAAGGCCGTGCGCAGCGTGGCGACCTGGCCCCGGGCGAAGCGCAGCGGCGGGCCGTCGGCGACGTTGGCCGCGTGGACGCCGCCGGGCCGCAGGACGCGGGCGACCTCCGCCGCGAACTCGACGGTGGTCAGGTGGGCCGGCGTGCGGGCGCCGGCGAACACGTCGGTGACGACGACGTCGGCGCTGCCCGGGCGCAGGGCGGCGAGCGCCTCCCGGGCGTCGGCGGCCCGGACCCGCACCCTCGCCGCCCGCGGCAGCGGCAGGTGCTCGCGCACGAGGTCGGTGAGCGGCTGGTCGATCTCGGCCACCCGCTGGCGGGAGCCGGGGCGCGTGGCGGCCACGTAGCGGGGGAGCGTCAGCGCCCCGCCGCCGAGGTGCACCACGTCCAGCGGTGCCCCCGGTGCCGCGGCGGTGTCCAGCACGTGCCCGATCCGCCGCACGTACTCGAACTCCAGGTGCGCCGGGTCGGTGAGGTCCACGTGCGACTGCGGGGTGTCGTTGAGCATCAGCACCCAGGAGCCGTCCCGGTCGGCGTCGGCGAGCAGCTCGGCGGTGCCGCCGTCCACGGAGACCGGCCCCGGCGGTGTCCTCACCGGCGTCCCGTCCCCGCCCGGCACCCGGCCGTCCCCGCGCTCATCCGGGTCATGGTCCCACCGGGAGGACTCCGGGCGCCCGGGTGGCTACCGTCCCGGTCGTGCGCCGGGTCCGCCTCTCCCCGCGGGAGATCACCGCCTTCGGCAGCCGCGGCATCTCCATGGTGTCGCCGGCCCGGGTACCCGGACCGGTGCCTGGCTTCGGGGTGCACGTGGCGACCTTCGCGGCCGGCGCGGTCGTGGGGAGGCACGAGACGCGTCTCTGGCAGCTGCTCGCGGTGGTCTCCGGCGCGGGCTGGGCGGGCG
>NZ_SSXB01000083.1:0-17724 GCF_021698995.1 Blastococcus sp. KM273129
GGGGGTGGCGGGTCAGGCGAAGCGGCGACCGGTCAGCTGCTCGTAGGCCGTCACGTACCGCTCGCGCGTGGCGGCGACGACGTCGGCGGGCAGCTCGGGCGGCTCGGAGACCCGGTCCCACCCCGACGAGGTCAGCCAGTCGCGCACGAACTGCTTGTCGTACGAGGGCTGCACCGCCCCGGGCGACCAGGTGCCGGCCGGCCAGAACCGGGACGAGTCGGGGGTGAGCACCTCGTCGCCCAGCACGAGCGCCCCACCGGCCACCCCGAACTCGAACTTCGTGTCGGCCAGCACGATGCCGGCGTCGGCCGCGATCTCCGCACCCCGCCGGTAGAGCGCCAGCGTCAGCTCGCGCAGCTCCACGGCCCGGTCGGCCCCGACGGCGGTCACGACGGCGGCGAAGTCGATCGCCTCGTCGTGCTCCCCGACCTCCGCCTTGGTCGACGGCGTGAACACCGGCGACGGCAGCCGCGAGCCCTCGACCAGCCCGGCCGGCAGGGCGACGTCGCGGATCGACCCGGTCCGCTCGTACTCCTTCGTGCCCGACCCCGACAGGTAGCCGCGGGCCACGCACTCCACGGGCAGCATCTCCAGCCGCCGCACGAGCATCGCCCGCCCGGCGACGTCGGCCGGCACGTCCGAGGCCGACACCAGGTGGTGCGAGGCCCCGAACGCCTCCAGCACCGGCGTCAGCTGCTCGAACCACCACACCGAGAGCTGGGTGAGCACCCGCCCCTTGTCCGGGATCGGCGTGGGCAGCACGTGGTCGTAGGCGGAGATGCGGTCCGACGCGACCAGCAGCAACCGGTCGGGGCCGGCGTCGTAGATCTCCCGCACCTTGCCGCGGGCGACGAGCGGGAGGTCGATCACGACAGGGCAGCCAGCCGGTCGAACAGCGGCCCCAGGTTCGCCACGTACTGCTCCGGCCGGCAGATCTCGTCCAGCCGCGCCTCGTCCAGCGCCACGCCGGACGACGACGCCCGCGCGCGCAGCGTCTCGCGGAACGGCGTGCCGCTCTGCCACGTCTCCATCGCCGCGGACTGGACCAGCGCGTAGGCGTCCTCGCGAGACAGCCCGCCCTCCACGAGCTCCAGCAGCACCGAGGAGGTGTAGATCAGCCCGCCGGTGGACTCGAGGTTCGCCCGCATCCGCTCGGCGTCCACCACCAGGTTCTCCACCAGGCCCGCGGTGAGGTCGAGCAGGTAGTCGGTGGTGATCGCGGCGTCGGGCAGGAACACCCGCTCGGTGGAGGAGTGCGAGATGTCGCGCTCGTGCCAGAGCGGGATGCCCTCCATGACCGGCACGATCGCCGCCCGCACCACCCGCGCCAGCCCGGCGATGCGCTCGGAGCGGATCGGGTTCTTCTTGTGCGGCATCGCGCTCGAGCCCTTCTGGCCCGACCCGAACGCCTCGGACAGCTCCCGCACCTCGGTGCGCTGGCCGTGCCGCACCTCCAGGGCGATCGCCTCGCAGACGGTCGCGATGATCGCCAGCGCGGAGACCCACTCGCTGATCGAGTCGCGCAGCACTACCTGGGTGGAGGCCTCGGCCGGCCGCAGGTCCAGCGCCTCGGCGACCGCCACCTCGACCGAGGGGTCGATGAGCGAGTACGTGCCGACGGCGCCGGAGATGGCGACGACGCCGACGCGTGCGCGGGCGGCCCGCAGCCGGTCCCGCGACCGGGCCGCGGCGAAGGCGAGGTCGGCGACCCGGTGCCCCCACACGTCCGGCTCGGCGTGCACGCCGTGGGTGCGGCCGACCTTGATCGTGCCGCGGTGCGCCAGCCCGTGGTCGCGCAGCGCCGCCACCAGCCGGTCGGCCTTGGCCAGCAGGATGTCGGTGGCCTCGGTGAGCTGCACGGCCAGCGCGGTGTCCAGCAGGTCCGACGACGTCATGCCGTGGTGCACGAACGCGGCGGCCGACCGCGGCTCGGTGTTGTCGGCCCACGCGGTGAGGAACGCGATGACGTCGTGCTGCGTCGTCTCCTCGATCTCGGCGACCCGCTCGGCCGTGGGCGGGGGCGCGTTGCGCACCGGCTCCACGACGTCGGCGGGCACCCGCCCGGCCGCGGCGTGCGCCTCCAGGACGAGCGTCTCGACGCGGCACCACAGCTCGTACTTGTGGGCGTCGCTCCAGACCCGGCCCATCTCGGGGAGGGTGTAGCGCTCGATCATGCGGGTACCGCCCGCCACCGGTCAGCTCGTCGCAGCACGGGGACAGTCTCCCGCAGGGCTAGCGTGATCACGAACGGCCCCTACCGGAGGTGATCGATGCGGCGACGCGCCCGAGTTCTCGCCGTGCGCAGCCGCGACCTCGCCGCGCGCGCCCGCGACCGGATCCGCGCCGCCCGGGAGCACGATCCGCACGCCTGGCACCACCACCACGGCCCGCCCGACCCCTACCCGGTCGGCATCCGGGCCGGCGCCGACGGCTCCGACGGCGTCCCGCCCCCGCTGGGCAGCCCGGCCCCCGGCGCCCCCGACCTCGACGGCGCGCTGGGTCCGGGTGGGGTCAGCGGCCCACCCGCGCACCCCTCGGCCGACGGCGCGGCCCCGCGCCCCGCCGGGCGCGGGGCCGCGGCCGGCGCGGAGGGCGTCGTGCCGTTCGGGCTGCGCATGGCGGCCGCGTGGTCCTGGCGGCTGATCGTGGTGATCGCCGGTTTCTACGCGCTGCTCTGGGCCGCGGCCTACCT
Organism: Blastococcus sp. KM273129; assembly: GCF_021698995.1. Taxonomy (NCBI): domain Bacteria; kingdom Bacillati; phylum Actinomycetota; class Actinomycetes; order Geodermatophilales; family Geodermatophilaceae; genus Blastococcus; species Blastococcus sp. KM273129. Next base: position 2,693 of record NZ_SSXB01000083.1, read on the forward strand.
CGCCGTCGTCATCGTCCCGGTGCTCGTGGCCCTGCTGCTCTCGGCGCTCCTGCAGCCGGGGGCCGCGGGGCTGGCCAGGCGGGGCTGGCCGCCCTCCCTGGCCGCCTTCACGATGCTGCTGGTCGGCCTGGCCGTGGTCGCGGGCATCATCACCCTCGTCGTCGAGCGGTTCACCGCGGGCTTCGCCGACCTCGCCGCGCAGGTGAGCCAGGGGCTCGAGCAGGTCCAGACCTTCGTCGTCCGCAGCTTCCCCATCTCCGAGGGGCAGCTCGCCGACCTCCTCACCGAGGCGCAGGACGCGCTGCTCGACAACCAGGACACCCTGGCCTCGGGCGCGCTGACCACCGCGGTCACGGTGGGCGAGGTCGTCACCGGCATCGTCCTGGCGCTGTTCACCCTCTTCTTCTTCCTGAAGGACGGCCGCTCCATCTGGCTGTGGCTGGTCGGCCTCTTCCCGGCCGCCTCCCGCGCCTACCTCGACGAGGCCGCCCGGCGCTCCTGGCGGACGCTCATCTCCTACGTGCGCGCCACCGTCGTCGTCGCGCTCGTCGACGCGGTCGGCATCGGCATCGGGCTGGCGGTGCTCGGCGTGCCGCTGGTGATCCCGCTCGCCGCGCTGGTGTTCCTCGGCGCCTTCGTGCCCATCATCGGCGGCTTCCTGGCCGGCACCGTGGCGGTGCTGGTGGCGCTGGTGTCCAACGGCCCGATCACCGCGCTGATCGCCCTCGCCGTCGTCATCGGCGTCATGCAGCTGGAAGGGCACGTGCTCCAGCCGCTGCTGCTGGGCCGGGCGGTGCGGGTGCACCCGCTGGCGGTGGTGCTCGCGATCGCCGCGGGCCTGCTGGTCGGCGGCATCTTCGGCGCGCTCATCGCCGTCCCCACCGTGGCGTGCGTGAACGTCGCCGGCACCTACCTGAGCCGCCGGCACGAGGGCCCGCGGCCGCCCGAGCCCCGGCCCGAGCGCGCCCGCCCCGTGGTCGCGGCCGGCTAGCCGAGGGCGATCCGGCCCTCGACGGCGGCCAGGGCGATGTCGGTGCGCCAGTGGGCGTCCGCCAGCCGCACGCCGGCCACGCGCTCGTAGGCCGCCTGGCGCGCGCCGGCGAGGTCGTCGCCGACGGCGGTGACGGCCAGCACCCGCCCGCCGGCGGACAGCACCGTGCCGTCGGCGGCGAGCGCGGTCCCGGCGTGCAGCACGCCCTCGCCGTCGGCGCCGGTGACCGGGTCGCCGGTGCGCGGCGCCTCGGGGTAGCCCGGCGCGGCGACGACCACGGTGACCGCGGCACCGTCGCGCCAGCGCAGCGGCGGGTGGTCGGCGAGGGTGCCGGTGGCCGCGGCGTGCAGCAGCCCGCCCAGCGGCGTCTCCAGCAGCGGGAGGACGACCTGGGTCTCGGGGTCGCCGAACCGGGCGTTGAACTCCACCACCCGCACACCGCGCGAGGTGAGCGCGAGCCCGGCGTAGAGCAGGCCGCTGAAGGTCTCGCCGCGGCGGGCCATCTCGTCGACGGTCGGCTGGAGCACGGTGGCCAGCACCTCGTCGACCAGCCCCGCCGGGGCCCACGGCAGCGGGGCGTAGGCGCCCATGCCACCGGTGTTGGGGCCGGCGTCGCCGTCGTCGCGGCGCTTGTGGTCCTGCGCGGGCACCAGCGGCAGCACCGTCGTCCCGTCGGTGACGGCGAACAGCGAGACCTCCGGCCCGTCGAGGTACTCCTCGACGAGCACGGAGCCGCCTGCCTCGAGCACCCGCCGGCCGTGCGCGGCGGCGGCCTCCCGGTCGGGGGTGACGACGACGCCCTTGCCGGCGGCCAGCCCGTCGTCCTTGACCACGTAGGGGGCACCGCCGGTGAGCGCCGCGACCTCGTCCAGCGCGGTCTCCAGCTCGGCCGGGCCGCCGACGGGCCACGAGCGTGCGGTGGGGACGCCGGCCGCCGTCATGACGTGCTTGGCGAAGGACTTGCTGCCCTCGAGCTGCGCGGCCTGCGCGGAGGGGCCGAAGCAGGCGATGCCGGCCTCGCGCACGGCGTCGGCCGCCCCGGCGACCAGCGGCACCTCCGGGCCGATCACCACGAGGCCGGCGCGCCAGTCCCGCGCCAGCGCCGCCACCGCGACCGGGTCGGCCGCGGCGAGCTGCTCCCCGCCCGGGGGCGGCGGCGCGACGGCCCGCGTCCCGGCGTTGCCCGGGGAGCAGGCGAGCGCGCTCACCGCGGGGTCGGACTGCAGAGCCACGCACAGGGCGTGCTCCCGGGCACCGGAGCCGATCACCAGCACGCGCACGATCCGCGACCCTACCGATGGTGCGCACCGGCGGCCCCGCCGCAGGGTGCCGTCCCACCCGTCACAGGCACGACGTGTGAGATCACCCACGCCGGCCGCGGGCAGCCGCTGGTCAGCGCGCCGGCCGCCCGATCGTGCGCGACCCGTCCCCTCCAGTTCGCCCCCGATTCACCCGATTCATGTGTTGTGGGTGCCATGCGCGCGACCGAGTCGCTGGCGGACCGGCCAGGGACACGTCTTCCCCGCCCCCTCGTGATCGGCCACCGCGGAGCCCCGGCCTACCGGCCGGAGCACACGCGGGCGAGCTTCGAGCTGGCCGTCGACCAGGGAGCCGACCTCATCGAGCCCGACGTCGTGCTCAGCCGCGACGGCGTGCTCGTGGTCCGGCACGAGAACGAGCTGTCGCTCTCGACCGACGTGGCCGAGCACCCGGAGTTCGCCGGCCGCCGGACCACGAAGGTGGTCGACGGCCTGGTGTGCACCGGCTGGTTCACCGAGGACTTCACGCACGCCGAGCTGCGGACGCTGCGCGCCGTGGAGCGGATGCCCGAGCTCCGCCCGCTGAACACCGCCTACGACGGCCGGTACGGCGTCCTGACGCTGGCCGAGGTCGTCGAGCTGGCCCGCTGCCGCTCCACCGCCGAGCGGCCGGTGCAGGTGCTGGCCGAGCTCAAGCACCCCGAGTACTTCGCCGAGGTCGGCATGCCCATGGGTGCGCTGGTGGCCGAGGAGCTGCGCCGGCTCGGGGCGGACGGCGCGGACGGCACCGTCGTCGTGCAGGCGTTCGACCCCGGGGTGCTCCGCGACCTCCGCGGCCGGCTGGGCGAGGACGGCCCGCGGCTGGTGCAGCTGGTCCACGACCTGCCGGTCGGTGACGCGATGGTGACCCCGTCCGGGCTGCGGGAGATCTCGACCTACGCCCAGGGCATCGCGCCCAGCCGGGAGCGCGTGCTGGCCAGCGGGGCCGAGCACGGGCCCGGCGGCGGCCACCTCGTCGCCCAGGCGCACGCCGCCGACCTGACGGTGTTCTGCTGGACGCTGCGGGCGGAGAACGCCTTCCTGCCGAGGCACCTCCGCCGCGGCACCGCCCCCGAGGGGCTGGGCGACGCCGTCGGGGACGCGCTGGCGTTGCTGGCGCTGGAGGTCGACGGGCTGATCAGCGACTCCCCCGACCAGGCCGTCCGCGCCCGCACGGCGCTCACCGCCCAGCTGGTCTGAACCGACCGGTGGTCCGCGGCGCGGGGCCCGGGAGGTTCCCGGCGCGGTCCACGCAGCGGCTCAGCGCGAGCCCGCCCGCACCCTGGTCGCGGTGTCGTCCGGGGGACGACGGTGCCGTCGCGCCCGGGCGTCCACGCGGAGCTGCTGGCGGTGGGCCTCGGCCTGCAGCTTGCGCCAGGAGGTGAACCGGGCCGGGTCGAGCCGGCCGTCGTCGATGGCGGCCGCCACCGCGCAGCCCGGCTCCCCCCGGTGCCCGCAGTCCCGGTAGCGGCAACGCGTCTCCAGCTCCGCGACGTCGGCGAACGCCCGGTCGATCCCGTCCGCGTCGTCGTGCAGGCCCAGCTCCCGCATGCCCGGGGTGTCGATCAGCAACCCGCCGCCGGGCAGCCGGTGCAGCTCCCGCGCCGTGGTCGTGTGGCGGCCCCGGCCGTCGTCGCGGATCTGGCGGGTGCCCGCCACCTCCCGCCCGGTCAGCGCGTTCGCGAGGCTGGACTTGCCGACGCCGGAGGGGCCCACCATGGCGGCGGTGGCCCCGGCGGGTACCAGCGCCCGGACGGCGTCCAGCCCCGCCCCGGTGACCGGGCTGACCGCCAGCACCGGCACGCCGACGGCGTCCTCGGCGACCTGGGCCACCCCGGCCGGCACGTCGGGGCACAGGTCGGCCTTGGTGAGGACGACGACCGGCGCGGCGCCGCTGCTCCACGCCACGGCCAGGTAGCGCTCCACCCGCCGCAGCCGGGCCGGTCCGGTCAGCGCATCCACCACCAGCACCGTGTCGACGTTGGCGGCCACGACCTGCGCGGCCGAGGTGCGGCCCGCGGCCGTGCGGGTGAAGGCGCTGCGGCGCGGCAGGACGGCGACCGCGAGCTCGCCGCGCAGCGCGATCCAGTCACCGACCGCGGGGCCCCCGACCACGTCGTCGCGCAGGGCGGGTGCGGGGTGCGCCCGGCGCTCGCCGCCGGCGGTGAGCGCGGTCAGCCGCGCGCGGTCGACGCGCACCACCCGCCCCGGCTCGCTGCCCGGGGGCAGCGCGGCGGCGCGGTCCGGCGTCCAGCCGAGGTCGGTCAGCTCCACGCACGGCATCGTGGCCCCGGGCGGCCCCGGCTGTCGCGGCATTTACCCGCAGCACCGCTCGGTCGTGGCGAGTGGGGGCCGGAGGCCTCCGCGCAGCCGCGACGCAACGGCTCAGCTCAGCCGGGGACGGAACGTGGTCGTCCGGAGGACGACGGATCACTCAGATCAGGTCGTGGAGGACGACGTTCTCGTCGCGGCCGGGGCCGACACCGATGACGCTGATCCGGGCCCCGGAGAACTCCTCCAGCCGGCGCACGTAGGCCTGGGCGGCCGCGGGCAGCTCGTCGAAGGTGCGGCAGCCGCGGATGTCCTCGAACCAGCCCGGCATCTCCTCGTAGACCGGCGTCGCGTGGTGGAAATCGGTCTGCGTCATCGGCATCTCGTCGTGCCGGACGCCGTCGATCTCGTAGGCGACGCAGATCGGCACCGTCTCCAGGCCGGACAGGACGTCGAGCTTGGTGAGGAAGAAGTCGGTGATGCCGTTGACCCGGCTGGCGTAGCGGGCGACGACGGCGTCGAACCAGCCGCAGCGCCGGTCCCGACCGGTGGTGACGCCGACCTCGCCGCCGTGCTTGCGCAGGTACTCGCCCCACTGGTCGTGCAGCTCCGTGGGGAACGGCCCCGACCCCACGCGGGTCGTGTAGGCCTTGAGGATGCCGACGACGCGCTCGATCCGCGTCGGGCCGACACCGGCGCCGACGGCCGCCCCGCCCGCGGTCGGGTTGGACGACGTCACGAACGGATAGGTGCCGTGGTCGACGTCGAGCAGCGTGCCCTGCGAGCCCTCCAGCAGCACCCACTCACCGGCGTCGAGCGCCTTGCCCAGCAGCAGGCGGGTGTCGACGATCCGGTGCCTGAGCGCCTCGGCGTACTGCGTGTACTCCTCGACGACCTCGTCGACGTCGATGGCCTTGCGGTTGTAGACCTTGACCAGGACCTGGTTCTTCTCCTGCAGCGTCCCCTCGAGCTTCTGCCGCAGGATCGACAGGTCGAGCAGGTCCTGGACGCGGATGCCGACGCGGGCGACCTTGTCGCCGTACGCGGGGCCGATGCCGCGGCCGGTCGTGCCGATCTTGCGCTTGCCGAGGAACCGCTCGGTGACTTTGTCGAGGGCCCGGTGGTGCGGCATGATCAGGTGCGCGTCGGAGGAGATCACCAGCCGCGAGGTGTCCACCCCGCGCTCCTCCAGACCCGCCAGCTCGCGGATGAGCACCTCCGGGTCGATCACCACGCCGTTGCCGATGACCGGCGTGCAGCCCGGCGTCAGGATCCCGGACGGGATCAGGTGCAGGGCGTACTTCTCGCCGTCCGGGGTGATCACCGTGTGCCCGGCGTTGTTGCCGCCCTGGTAGCGGACGACGTAGGGGACGCGGCCGCCGAGCAGGTCGGTGGCCTTGCCCTTGCCCTCGTCGCCCCACTGGGCACCGATCAGCACGACAGCGGGCATCGGCTCGTGGCTCTCCTGTCCGGCGGGGTGGCGGCACGGGTCTGCTGCGCGGCACCCGGGTCGATCCCCCGGCAGGTCGGCCGGGGCTGGGGTGGGACGGGTGACAGGGTATCGGCATGTCCTCGGTCGAGCTGGACCTCCGCCGCCTGGGCCCCGCGGAGGCACCCCTGCGGAGCCAGCTGGAGCCGGTCGCGACGGCCGACCGGCTGCTGGTGCGCGGCCCGGTCGCCGGCCTCTCCGGGGCGCTGGCGGCGCTGTTCAAGGCCGGGCGGACGGCGGAGGTGCCCGTCGCGTGGGAACCGGCGGCCGACACGTCCTCGACCGCGCTGGCCCGTGCCCTCGGCATCGGTACCGGGGCGCCCCGCGAGCTCGGGCTCGTCCGCGACGACCACGGCGGCGTGCTGCTGCACCACGGCCGCATCGAGGCCTCCGGCGACGGCCGCCGGTCGCTCTCCCGGCGGCTGGGCCTGCAGGCGTACCACGACGACATCAAGGTGGCCGACGGCGAGATCACCCGCATCGACGTGCGGCCGGACTGGACCGCCGTCGACACCATCACGGTGACCGTGATGACCCAGCCCCTGCGGCCCACCCGGCAGACCAGCGGGCGCGCGCTGCAGGTGGCCTCGGACCCGGCCCGGATCGTCCGGGACGGGGTGCCGTTCGTGCGCCCCGTCCACCGGTGGACGTGGTACGCCGACGACCGCGTGCGGTGGCGGCTCGACCCCTGAGAGGACCCCCGCACCGGGCGGCTGCGGGGGGCCGGGGGCGTCGTGGACACTGGAGCCACCCGACCGCCCGAGGAGGACCCGCTGCCGACGTCCTGCCACGCCCACGGGTCGCCGTGCCGGTGATCTCCGACCCTCGCGGGACCTTCGGCGCCCGGACCGCCGAGGTACCCGCCGGCCGCCGCTTCCTGGCGCGCGCGTTCGCGCGGCCGAGCCTGCCCGCCGTCGTGGGCCTGGTCATCGTCGTCGCCTTCTTCGCCCTGCGGGTGCCCGAGCTCCTCAGCCCCTTCGGGCTGGCGACGGTCCTGGACACGGCGGCGCTCCTCGGCATCGGCGGGGTCGCGGTGGCGCTGCTGCTGGTGGCCGGGCAGTTCGACCTCTCGGTGGGGGTCACCGCGGTCGCGAGCTCGCTGCTCACGGCGCTGCTCATCGGCTACGCGGGGTGGAGCACCTGGCCGGCGCTGCTGGTCTCGCTGCTGGCGGCGCTGGTGGTCGGGGTGGTCAACGGCGTCCTGGTCGTGAACACCGGCCTGCCCAGCTTCCTGGTCACCCTGGCGACCTTCCTCATCCTGCAGGGCACCTCGCAGGCCGGGGCGCAGGCGGTGGCGGGCGGCACCCGGGTCAGCGGGCTGGACGAGTCCCCCGGCTGGTCCTCGGCGACCGCCGTCTTCGATGCGACCGTCCAGCTCGGCAACGGGCGGTTCAGCGTGAGCATCCTGTGGTGGCTCGGCATCACGGCGCTGGCCACCTGGGCGCTGTGGCGCACGAAGTTCGGCAACGCGGTGTTCGCCAGCGGCGGCGCCCGCCGGGCCGCGCGCGAGCTCGGCGTACCGGTGCGGCGCACGACCGTGGCGCTGTTCTGCCTGACGGCGGCCGCGGGCTGGCTGCTCGGCACGATGACCCTGGTGCGCCTGGCCAGCGTCCAGGCCGGGGGGACGGTCGGGATCCTCAGCGGGATCGACTTCATCGTCGTGGCGGTCATCGGGGGGTGCCTGCTGACCGGCGGCTACGGGTCGGCGATCGGCGCCTCCGTGGGCGCGCTGCTGTACGCGGTCGCGCGGGAGGGCATCACGCTGGCCGACTGGGACACCCGCTGGTTCCAGGCGCTCCTGGGCGTCCTGCTGCTGGTGGCGCTGCTGGCCAACGGCGAGGTGCGGCGCCGGCTCCGCGCGAGGCCGCGGTCGTGAGCGCCACCCCGCCGGACCTGGAGGAGCGGGTCGAGCGCGCCACCCCGGTGGTCGAGCTGCGCGGCGTCACCGTGCGGCACGGCAGCGTGCCCGCGCTCAGCCGGGTCACCGCCGCCCTGCTCCCCGGGCAGATCACCTGCGTCCTCGGGGAGAACGGCTCGGGCAAGTCCACCCTGGTCCAGCTGATCTCGGGGCTGCGCCGCCACGACGAGGGCGACCTGCTGGTCGGCGGCGTGCCGACGCGGTTCCGCTCGCCGCGCCAGGCCCGGGAGGCGGGGATCGCCACCGTGTGGCAGGACCTCGCCGTCGCCCCGCTGCTGTCGGTCTGGCGGAACTTCTTCCTCGGCGCCGAGCCCACCCGCGGGGTGTGGCCGTTCCGCCGGCTCGACCTGGACGGCGCGCGCGAGACGACGACGCGGGCGATGGCGCGGGTGGGCGTCACCGGGCTGGACCCCGACCAGCCGGCGAGCGCCCTGCAGGCCGGTGAGCGGCAGAGCCTGGCGGTCGCCCGGGCGCTGCACTTCGGCGCGCGGGCCCTGGTCATCGACGAGCCCGTCACGCCCATGACGGTGGCCCGCCAGACGCTGTTCGGGCAGGCGGTCCTCAGGGCCCGGGCCCAGGGCCTGGCGGTCGTCGTCGTCACCAACAACCCGCGCTACGCCCACCTGGTCGGCGACCGGTTCCTGCTGCTGGCCCACGGGCAGGTCGCCGGGAACCTCACCCGCGACGACGTCGACTCCGACGGGCTCACCGCGCTGATGGCCGGCGGGGACCAGCTGAACACGCTGACCGACGCGCTCACCGCCCTCCACCCGGAGCTCGGCGAGCGGTGAACACCCCCGGGCCCCCGCGACGGCGGGGGCCCGGGGCCGGTCAGGTGAAGATGCTCACCCCACCCGGGCCGACCAGCAGGCCGACCACGATCAGGACGATCCCCCACAGGATCTCCTTGCGGATGATCGCCACGACGCCGGCGACCACGAGGACGACGGCGAGGATCCAGAGCAAGGTGGCCATCAGAGGTCTCCTTTCCTGGGCGCCCTTCTGGCGCCGAGCACTCTGCGTAGTGATCACGACGGCGGTGATCCAAACCCGGGAAGCCGAACGCGCTGCTGGAACGGGCAACGGGCGGCCCGCCGGAGCGGACCGCCCGTTACCGATCGTGAACGATCAGATGGCCAGCGTCGGATCGGAGTCCTGGAGCAGCTGGGTGCAGCGCTCGGCCTCCGCCGTCTCGCCGATGGCCTCGGCCGCGCGGGCGAGGACCATCACGCAGCGCAGGAAGCCCCGGTTGGGCTCGTGCGACCACGGCACGGGGCCGTAGCCCTTCCACCCGTTGCGGCGCAGCGCGTCCAGCCCGCGGTGGTAGCCGGTGCGGGCGTAGGCGTAGGCCTGGACCGTGTCGACCAGCGCCCGTTCGGGGCGGCTGATCGCCTCCTCGGCGAGACCCGCCCACACCGCGCTCACCGTGGGGTGGTGCGCCGCGGCCTCGGCCAGCGTGGCGCCCTCGGCGAGCTCGGCGTCGGCCTCCGGCGTCGGCGGCAGCAGCGTCGGGTCGGGCTCGCCCAGCAGGTTCCCGTGCGGGTGGCCCACGATCACGCCCCCTGCGACTGGCCGGCCGACAGCAGGTCCTCGCAGGCCTGGACGACGCGGGCCGCCATGCTGGTCTCGGCGGCCTTGAGGTAGCTGCGCGGGTCGTAGGTCTTCTTGTTGCCGACCTCGCCGTCGATCTTCAGCACGCCGTCGTAGTGGGTGAACATGTGCCCGGCGATCGGCCGGGTGAAGGCGTACTGGGTGTCGGTGTCGACGTTCATCTTCACGACGCCGTAGGAGAGCGCCTCGCGGATCTCCGACTCGGCCGAGCCGGAGCCGCCGTGGAAGACCAGGTTGAACGGCTTGGCGTCCTCGCCCAGGCCGAACTCCTTGGCGACCAGCGCCTGCCCGCGCTGCAGCACGTCGGGACGCAGCTTGACGTTGCCGGGCTTGTAGACCCCGTGCACGTTGCCGAAGGTCGCCGCCAGCAGGTAGACGCCGCGCTCCCCGAGCCCGAGCTGCTGCGCGGTGCGCAGGAAGTCGCCGTCGGCGGTGTAGAGCTTCTCGTTGATCTCCGCGACGACGCCGTCCTCCTCGCCGCCGACGATGCCGATCTCCAGCTCCAGGACGATCTTGGCCGCCGCCGACTTCTCCATCAGCTCCTCGGCGATGTCGAGGTTCTCGCCGAGCTCGATCGCCGAGCCGTCCCACATGTGCGACTGGAACAGCGGCTCCTGGCCGGCGTCGACCCGGTCCTTGGACAGCGCGATGAGCGGGCGCACGTAGGAGTCGAGCTTGTCCTTCGGGCAGTGGTCGGTGTGCAGCGCCACGTTGACCGGGTACTTCTCGGCGACGACGTGGGTGAACTCGGCCAGCGCGACCGCACCGGTGACCATGTCCTTGACCCGGGTGCCGGAGCCGAACTCCGCACCACCGGTGGAGAACTGGATGATCCCGTCGCTGCCGGCGTCGGCGAACCCGCGCAGCGCCGCGTTGACGGTCTCGGAGGACGTGCAGTTGATCGCCGGGTAGGCGAACCCGCCCTCCTTCGCCCGGCTGATCATGTCGGCGTAGACCTCGGGGCTGGCGATGGGCATGCGGCACTCCTCCGTCGGGAACGGCTGTACGGCGCTGTACGTGCGGATGTCGGTGTGCAGTATCGCGCCGCCGGGCGCGCTCCGGGGCGTCGGGGCGGACGCCGCGTCCCGAGGTGGTCCCCTGGGGACCACCGACCGGGTGACGCCTGGCTGCGCGCCGCCGTCTCCGGGCTCAGCCCTGCTCGATGCGGCTGACCACCCGGGCGGCGACGACCACCGGGTCGTAGGTGGGCGAGAACGGCGGGGCGTAGGAGAGGTCGGAGCCGGCGAGGTCCTCCGCGGTCATCCCCGCCCAGATGGCGGTGGCGAGCACGTCGATCCGCTTGCCCGAGCCGGGCCCGCCCACGACCTGGGCGCCGATCAGCCGGCCGGACCCGGCCTCGCTGATCAGCTTGATCGCGATCTCCTCCGCGCCCGGGTAGTACCCCGCTCTCGTCGTCGCCTCGATGGTGTCGGTGCGGTAGTCGAAGCCGGCCTCCTCGGCCTCGGTCGTGCAGAGCCCGGTGCGGCCGATCTCCAGGTCGCCGACCTTGGTCAGCGCGGTGCCCAGGACGCCGGCGAAACGCGCCGCCCGGCCACCGATCACCGAGCCCGCCACCCGGCCCTGCTTGTTGGCGTGGGTGCCCAGCGCGACGTGGGTCGCCTCGCCGGTGACCCGGTGGAAGGTCTGCGAGCAGTCGCCGGCGGCGTAGATCTCCGGGTGCGAGCGGGTGCGCTGGGTGCGGTCGACGGCGATCGCGCCGGTGGTGCCCAGCCGGATGCCGGCCTGCTCGGCCAGCGCCACCTCCGGCCCCATGCCGAGCCCGAGCACGACCAGGTCCGCGTCATAGCTGCCGGCGTCGGTGCGCACGCCCCGCGCGCGGCCGGAGTCGTCGACCAGGATCTCCCGCACCGCCTGGTCGGGGTGCATCTCCATGCCCATGGTGCCCATGCCGGCACAGACCCGCTCGGCCATGTCCGCGTCGAGCAGCTGCATCGGGAGCGGGTCGGCGAGCACCACGGTGACCTCGAGCCCGCGGCGCTGCAGGGCCTCGGCCATCTCCAGCCCGATGTAGCCGCCGCCGAGCACCAGGGCGCGGCGCGGGTCGGACTCCAGGGCCGCACGGATGGCGGCGCCGTCGTCGAGGCGGTGGACGCCGAAGACCCCGGGCGCGTCCAGGCCGGGGATCGGCGGGCGGTTGGGCCGGCCGCCGGTCGCGACGAGCAGCCGGTCGTAGCCGATCCGCTCGCCGGCATCCGTGACCACCTTGCCCGCGGCCGCGTCGATCTCGACCGCCCGGGTGCCGGTGTGCACGGTGATGCCGCGGGCGGCGAACTGCTCCGGCGTCCGGGCGATCAGCTGCGCGCGGTCGGCCACCTGGCCGCCGATCCAGTACGGGATGCCGCAGGCGGAGTAGGAGACGACGTCCCCCTGCTCGAGCACCACGACCTCGAGGTCGTCCGCGTCCCTCAGCCGCCGCGCCTGCGCCGCCGCCGACATCCCCGCCGCGTCACCGCCGATGACGAGGAAGCGCTCCCTGCTCATCGCCCCAGCGTGGCACCCGCCGGCGTGCTGCGGAACACCGTCCCCGGGTTGAGCAGACCGGCGGGGTCGAGGGCGGCCTTGATCGAGCGGTGCACGTCCAGCGCCACCGGACCGATCTCCCGCTCCAGCCAGTCCAGCTTGATCGTGCCCACGCCGTGCTCGCCGGTGATCGTCCCGCCGAGGGACAGCCCGAGGGCCAGGATGTCGTCGAACGCCGCGTAGGCCCGCTGCCGCTGGTCGGCGTCGCCCGCGTCGAAGCAGACGGTCGGGTGCATGTTGCCGTCACCGGCGTGCCCGACGACGCCGATGACGACGTCGCGGTCGGCGGCGATGGCGTCGCAGCCGTCCAGGAAGCCGGCGATCCTCGAGCGGGGCACGGCGACGTCGTCGATCAGCACCGCACCCCCGACCCGCTCCAGCGCGGGCAGCGCCATGCGCCGGGCCGCGAGCAGCAGGTCGCCCTCCGCCTGGTCCTCGGTGGAGTGGACGAACTGGGCGCCGGCCTCCTCGCACAGCCGGGTGAGCGCGGCGACCTCCTGGGCGGCGGCCGCACCCCCCGCGTCGGACTGGGCGACCAGCAGCGCCCGGGTGCCGTGGTCCAGACCGGCCTTCAGCACCTGGTCGACGGTGCGGATGCAGGTGCCGTCCATGATCTCCAGCAGGCTGGGCACCAGCCCGGAGGTGACCACCCGCTCGACGACCTGGCCGGCCTGCGCCGTCGTCGCGAACGAGGCGGCCAGGGTGACCGGCGCCCGCGGCGCGGGGCGGAGCGCGAGCGTGGCCTCGGTGATGACGCCGAGCGTGCCCTCGGAGCCTACGAACAGGCGGGCGAGGTCGTAGCCGGCCACGCCCTTGACCGTGCGCCGGCCGGTGCGCAGCACGCGCCCGTCGGCGAGCACCACCTCGAGGCCGAGCACGTAGTCGGTGGTGACGCCGTACTTCACGCAGCACAGGCCGCCGGAGTTGGTGGCCAGGTTGCCGCCGATCGTGCACCAGTCGTAGCTGGAGGGGTCCGGCGGGTAGAACAGCCCGCTGCCGGCGACCGCGTCGCGCAGCTGCTTGTTGACCACGCCCGGCTGCACGACGGCCAGCCGGTCGGCGGTGGAGACCTCCAGGACGGCGTCCATGCGGGTCATGACCAGCGTGATGCCGCCGTCGACGGCGTTGCTGCCGCCCGCGAGGCCGGAGCCCGCGCCGCGCGGCACCACCGGGATGCCGTGCCGCGAGGCGATCCGCAGGACGGCGGCGACGTCGTCGGTACGCCGCGGGAAGGCCACCGCCGCGGGGAGGCCGGCCGGCGCCATCATCGCCTGGTCGCGGGCGTAGGCGGCCGTGACGTCGGGGTCGGTCAGCACGCTGTCGCGGCCCAGCGCATCGGTCAGCTCGGCGAGCCACGTCGCCGTCGTCGTGGTCACCGTCACACCGTAGAGGCTCCCTTGGTGATCAGGTCACCTGATCACCAAGGGTCCTGGCTCACTACCGATGCTGAGCCAGGACCCGGAACGATCAGGTCACCTGATCATCCGCGGTCCTCAGGAGAGGCCGAGGTCGGCGAGGGTGAAGGCCGCCCGGTACTCGAAACCTGCATCCTCGACCGCCTGCCGCCCGCCCCGGTCGACGACCACCGCGACCGCGACCACCTCGGCGCCGGCCTCCTGCAGCGCCTCGGCGGCGGTGAGCGGGCTGCCGCCGGTGGTGGAGACGTCCTCGACCACCAGGACGGCGCGGCCGGCGACGTCCGGCCCCTCGATCCGCCGCTGCAGCCCGTGCGCCTTGCCCGCCTTGCGCACCACGCAGGCGTCGAGCCACCCCTCGCCGGCCGCGGCCGCGTGCAGCATCGCCGTCGCCACCGGGTCCGCCCCCAGCGTGAGCCCGCCGACGACGTCGTAGCGCAGGTCGCCGGTGAGCTGGCGCATCACCCGGCCGACCAGCGGGGCGCCCTCGTGGTGCAGGGTCAGCCGGCGCATGTCGATGTACCAGTCGGCCTCCTGGCCAGAGGAGAGCGTGACCTTCCCGTGCACCACGGCGAGGTCGACGATCAGCTGGAGCAGCCGGTCGCGGTCGGGCAGGGCGGTGGGAGCCGTCATGGGGAGGAACCCTAGACACGCGTCCGGGCGGCGGCCCGGTGCGTCGCTCGTCCCCGGCCGGGGGGCGCCCTCAGCCCTCGGCGGGCTGCAGCACCTGGTCGGTGACGTAGACGGTGGCGTTGGCCGTCTGCACGTGGCCGCAGATCACCGAGGCCCCCGCCCCGACGAGCGTGCCGTCGGCGCCGATGGTGAGCTCCTCGCCCGACCCCTCGACGGTCACCTCGTCGTTGTTGAGCGTGGTGTGCGTCCCGACCAGCTCGGCGGGCGCCAGGCGGCCCGGGAGGACGTGGTGGGTCAGCAGCGCGGTCAGCGCCGGGGTGTCGGCCATCAGCCCCTGCAGCGCGTCGGCCGGGACCGCCTCGAACGCGACGTCGGCCGGGGCGAGCACGGTGATGTCCTGCGTGGTGTCCAGCGTCTCCACGAGGCTGGCCGCCTGCAGCGCCTGGACCAGCCTCGACAGCCCCGGGGTGCTGCCGGCGGCGGTGGCGACCGGCACGGCGCTCATCCCCGCGAACCCAGCCGGTCCTCCGGGGGCCACCGCCGAGCACCCCGCGCCGAACGGCCCGTCGGGGACGGGCGCGGTGGTGGTGGTCTCCGGGGCGGCGCCGGCGGTGCCCGGGGTCGTGGTGGCCGTGCTCCCGGCGGGGGCGTCGTCGGAGCCGCAGCCGCCGAGCGCGAGCGCCACGCCCGAGAGGGCCGCGAGCAGGATCCCGCGGGGGTGGGTGCGCGTCATGTGGTGCTCCTGTTCCTCGTCCGGCGCGACGGCGCGTCGCGGTCGATCCTGGCGGGCCGCCGGTGGCCTCGCCGCCGGCGACCCCTCGGTCTGCCAGGCTGGGCGGGTGCCGGCCGATCCCCGCCCCCACCC
>NZ_SSXB01000084.1:0-20766 GCF_021698995.1 Blastococcus sp. KM273129
GGGCGGGCGGTGGCGCCTCGGGCGCGGTGCGGGTGCGGCGGAGGTGTGGACGCAGTGCCATGGCGACTCCCAGCTAGGACCGGTCGATACCCCTCCTTCCCCGTCGGAACACCGCCCGGATGCGAACACGGGTGCCGCTTCGCGGACTGCGCACCCCCGGTAGCGTCCTGACCACATCACGGCAGTGCAGCGAGGAAACCGGTGCGATCCCGGTGCGGTCCCGCCACTGTGAGCCCGGCCCCGGGCGAGCCAGACACTCCGGCTGCCGTGCCCGACGACCCGGGGCGCGGACCCCGAGGGAGGCCCGACGTGACCTTCACGCTGCTCTCGACCAGCGACACCGACCTGCTCTCGGCCCGCGCCAGCGGCGCCGGCTGGCGGCTGGGCAACCCGGCCCGCCTCGACGCCGCCGGCATGGCCGCGCTCACCGAGGGCAGCGAGCTGGTGGTCGTCCGCATCCTCGGGGTGCGCCGGCAGTACGAGGAGGTGCTGGCCCCGCTGCTGGCCGGGCCGGCGCCGGTCGTCGTCCTGGGCGGTGAGCAGGTGCCCGACGCCGAGCTGATGGAGCTCTCCACCGTCCCGATGGGGGTGGCCACCGAGGCGCACGGCTACCTGGCGCAGGGCGGGCCGGACAACCTCGTCCAGCTGCACCGCTTCCTCTCCGACACCGTGCTGCTCACCGGCGAGGGGTTCGAGCCGCCGTCGGTCGCGCCGGACTGGGGGCTGCTGGACCGCACCGCGCGGACCGTCACCGGGCCACGGGTCGCCGTCCTCTACTACCGGGCGCACCACCTGGCCGGGAACACCGCGTTCGTCGAGACCCTCTGCTCCGCGATCGAGGACGCCGGCGGCCGAGCCGTGCCGGTCTTCGTCAGCTCGCTGCGCAGCGTGCCCGACGACCTGCTCGCCACCCTCCGCACCGCCGACGCCCTGGTGGTCACCGTGCTCGCGGCCGGCGGCTCACGCCCGGCCACCGCGCAGGCCGGCGGGGACGACGGCGCCTGGGACGTCGGGGCGCTCGCCGAGCTCGACGTGCCGGTGGTCCAGGGGCTGTGCCTCACCCGGTCCCGCGACGAGTGGCTGGCCGACGACGACGGGCTCTCGCCGCTGGACGTCGGCAACCAGGTGGCCATCCCCGAGTTCGACGGCCGGCTGATCAGCGTGCCGTTCTCCTTCAAGGAGACCGACGAGGACGGGCTCACGCACTACGTGCCCGACCCCGAGCGGGCCGCCCGGGTGGCCGGCACCGCCGTCGCGCACGCCCGGCTGCGGCACACCCCGCCGGCCGACCGGCGGATCGTCGTGATGCTGTCGGCCTACCCGACCAAGCACGCCCGCATCGGCAACGCCGTCGGCCTCGACACCCCGGCGTCGGTGGTCCGGCTGCTGGCCGCGATGCACGGGGCCGGCTACGACATCGGCCCCTTCGACGGCCCCGGCGCGCTGCCCGGCGTCGCCGACCTCGACGGCGACGCGCTGGTGCACGCGCTGATCGCCGCCGGCGGGCAGGACGAGAACTGGCTCACCGAGGAGCAGCTGTCGAGCAACCCGGTGCGCATCCCCGCCGCCGAGTACCGCGCCTTCTTCGACGCGCTGCCCGAGGACCTGCGGGCGGCGATGGTCGAGCACTGGGGTCAGCCGCCGGGCTCGCTGTTCGTCGACGGCGACGACATCGTCTTCGCCGCCCTGCGCGCGGGCAACGTCGTCGTGATGGTGCAGCCGCCGCGCGGCTTCGGCGAGAACCCGATCGCGATCTACCACGACCCCGACCTGCCGCCGTCGCACCACTACCTCGCCGCCTACTGGTGGCTGCGATCGGTGTTCGGCGCGCACGCGCTGGTGCACGTGGGCAAGCACGGCAACATGGAGTGGCTGCCGGGCAAGACCGTCGGGCTGTCGGCCTCCTGCGGGCCCGACGCCGCGATCGGCGACCTGCCGCTGGTCTACCCGTTCCTCGTCAACGACCCCGGCGAGGGCAGCCAGGCCAAGCGCCGCGCGCACGCCACGCTCGTCGACCACATGGTGCCGCCGATGGCGCGCGCGGACTCCTACGGCGACATCGCCCGGCTCGAGCAGCTGCTCGACGAGCACGCCAACGTCGCGGCGATGGACCCGGCCAAGCTGCCCGCCGTCCGCGCGCAGATCTGGACCCTGCTGCAGGCGGCCAAGCTGGACGCCGACCTGGGGCTGAACGAGCGCCCGGCCGACGAGCACTTCGACGAGATGATCCTGCACGTCGACGGGTGGCTCTGCGAGATCAAGGACTCGCAGATCCGCGACGGGCTGCACGTGCTCGGCTCGCCGCCGGCCGGGCAGGACCGCGTCGACCTCGTCGTCGCGATGCTGCGCGCCCGGCAGATCTGGGGCGGCTCGGTGGCCCTGCCCGGGCTGCGCGAGGCGCTCGGCCTGGCCGAGGACGGCACCGCGGGCCTGCGCGAGACCGACCGGGTCGAGGAGCTCGCCGCCGCCCTCGTCGGCGGCATGGAGGACCGCGGCTGGACGGCGTCGGCCGTCCCCGAGGTCGTGCGGGAGGTGCTCGACCGGGACGACGACGCCGTCGCGGCCGTGCTGCGCTTCGCCGTCGACGAGGTGGTGCCCCGGCTGGCGCGCACCACCGACGAGCTCGACGCCACGCTGCACGCCCTCGACGGCGGGTACGTGCCCGCCGGACCCTCGGGCTCCCCGCTGCGCGGGCTGGTCAACGTGCTGCCGACCGGCCGCAACTTCTACTCGGTCGACCCGCGCGCGGTGCCCTCGCGGCTGGCCTGGGAGACCGGCCAGGCGATGGCCGACTCCCTGCTGGAGCGCTACCGCGCCGACACGGGGGAGTGGCCGCGCTCGGTCGGGCTCTCGGTGTGGGGCACCTCGGCCATGCGCACCTCGGGGGACGACGTCGCGGAGGTGCTGGCGCTGCTCGGCGTCCGCCCGGTGTGGGACGACGCCTCGCGGCGGGTCACCGCGCTGGAGCCGGTACCCCTCGAGGAGCTCGGCCGGCCCCGGGTCGACGTCACCGTGCGGATCTCCGGCTTCTTCCGGGACGCCTTCCCGCACGTGGTCACCATGCTCGACGACGCGGTGACCCTGGTCGCCGGACTGGAGGAGGACCCCGCGGACAACCACGTGCGGGCGCACGTCGAGGCCGACGTCGCGGAGCACGGGGACCGCCGGCGGGCCACCACCCGCGTCTTCGGCTCCAAGCCCGGTGCCTACGGCGCCGGGCTGCTGCCGCTGATCGACTCGCGCGACTGGCGGGGCGACGCCGACCTCGCCGAGGTCTACGCGGTGTGGGGTGGCTACGCCTACGGCCGCGACCTCGACGGGGTGCAGGCCCGATCCGACATGGAGGCCGCCTACAAGCGGATCGCGGTGGCGGCGAAGAACGTCGACACCCGCGAGCACGACATCGCCGACTCCGACGACTACTTCCAGTACCACGGCGGGATGGTGGCCACGGTGCGTGCGCTGACCGGTAGCGCGCCGAAGGCCTACATCGGGGACTCGACGCGCCCCGAGCAGGTGCGCACCCGTTCGCTGACCGAGGAGACCGCCCGGGTGTTCCGCGCCCGCGTGGTGAACCCCAAGTGGCTGGCCGCGATGCGCCGGCACGGCTACAAGGGTGCCTTCGAGCTCGCGGCGACCGTCGACTACCTGTTCGGCTACGACGCCACCACCGGCGTCGTGGCCGACTGGATGTACGAGAAGCTGGCGCAGACGTACGTGCTCGACCCGGAGAACCGGGCGTTCATGGAGCGGTCGAACCCGTGGGCGCTGCACGGCATCGCCGAGCGGCTCCTGGAGGCGGTCGACCGGAAGATGTGGGCGGAGCCCGACCCGCAGGTGCTCGCCGAGCTGCAGCAGGCCTACCTCGACACCGAGGGCGACCTCGAGGGCGGGGAGACGCCCGCGGCGGGGCAGGTCCGGGCCTGACGCGCGGGCGCGTCACCGGCGCCAGGCCGGCCGCAGCAGGCGGCCGACGATGTCGCGGGGTGGCCGGGGGCGGGTCGTGGGCCCCGGGGCGCCCCTGGGCGTCTCCTCGAGGGACCGCTCACCCAGCCGCAGGCCGTAGCTGATCAGGTGGCGCAGCGCGACGACGGTGCCGGTGACCGCGATGGTCTGCCAGTCGGGGTCACCGACCAGGCGGAGCAGCCCGGCGGCCACGAGGAGGTCCAGCAGGACGCCCAGGGCCGGCCCCGGACGGCGGGTGACGGCCAGCGCGAGCCCGCCGGAGACCACCGCGATCGCGGCCACCACCTGGGACATCGCGCCGGTGACCGCGACCAGCGTCGAGCTCACCCGCTCCCCCCGGTGCGCCGGTGGTGGGTCGGGTCGGTGGCGGCGTCGGAAGGTGCCTCCCGGTCCTCCTCGATCTGCCGCTTCTCCTCGGCGATCTCCTTGCCGAGGAAGTAGTTCAGCGCCGTCCGGATGGCGGCGATCGCGGCGAGCTGGCCGATCTCCTCCCAGCTCGGGGCCACCGCCGTCTTCAGGACGTCGGCGGCCAGCTGGAACTCCAGGCCCAGGGCCAGGAAGCGGCCCAGCGTCAGCCGGACGGGGACGAAGTTCCGCGTGCTCCGGTCGCGGAGGCCGACCCAGAGGAAGAGCAGGAACGCCCAGACCGCGCCGATGATGATGACCGCCGCGCCGCAGGCCTCCACGACGACGACCAGGACGTTCACGATCTCCTGCAGCAACTCCTCCACGCGGCGCCGCTTACCCGGGCCCCGTCGCCGGGCACGCATGACGATTGGGAGACTGCGCCGATGAGCGAACTGCGCCACGCCGCCTCGGTCACCGTCGCCGCCGCCCCGGAGGCCGTGTACGACCTCGTCTCCGATGTCACGCGGACCGGCGAGTGGAGCCCGATCTGCCAGGAGTGCTGGTGGGACGAGGGCGCCTCGGGGCAGGTCGGCGACGGCTTCACCGGGCGCAACGTCACGCCCGAGCGGACGTGGGAGAGCCGGTCCCGCGTGGTCGCGGCCGACCGCGGCCGCGAGTTCGCGTGGGAGGTGGGCGCCGGCTACGTCCGCTGGGGCTACACGATGGTGCCCGTCGGCGGCGGCACCGAGTTGACCGAGCACTGGGATTTCCTCCCCGCCGGCCAGGCCTTCTTCGCCGAGCGCTTCGGGGAGTCGGCCGGCGAGCGGATCGCCGAGCGCACCCGGCAGGCGCACGAGGGCATCCCGGTGACCCTCGCGGCGATCAAGCGGATCGCCGAGTCCGGCTGAGCCGCCGCCACCAGCAGCCCGGCCACGACGGCGCCAGCGGCGTTCAGGACGGCGTCCAGCGGGGAGACCACGCGCCCCAGCGGCAGCGCCCACTGAAGCAGCTCGATGCCCGCGCCCGCGGCCGCGCCCAGTGCGACCAGCCGCGCCGGCCGCCCGAGCGCGGGCCAGCGCAGGACCGCCAGCGCCGCCGGCACGACGAGCAGTCCCAGGTTGCCGAGCAGCTGGCCCAGCGTCGCGGGGGAGTCCAGCCCCGAGGCGTACCAGCGCAGCTCCTCGACCGGCGAGCCCCACGACCAGCCGGCCCCCTCGGGGGTGAGGGTGAGGGCGGCCACCCCGACGAGGGCTGCACCCAGGACGGGCTGGAGGACGACGCGGCGGCCGTTCACCACGGGCCCCGGTGCAGCGGCCCGGAGGCCAGGGCTGACACGGCGGCCGAGCCGAGGGCGTCGACCTCGGCGGCGAGCGTGCGCAGCGGGACCGGTCGCGGTGAGCGCAGCAGCGCCACGACCCGGTCGGCCGCGAGGGCGATGCGGTCGCCGGCGTCCAGCTTCGGTGGGACCGGGGCGCCACCGTCCAGGCCCCACGGTTCGGCGATCTCGTCGCAGAGGCCGGGCAGCCGCCGGAGCAGGTCCGCGCACCCACGGGCCAGCCGCCACCAGGCACCGACCTGCAGGGTCCGGTCGCCCCGGGTGCCTGCCGTCGCCCAGCGGAGCAGCCGGACGACCTCGCCCCAGACGACGTCGGAGACCACGCACTCGACGGCGCAGGCGCCCGGCGGCCGGCGGGCCAGGACCACGGTGCGGGCCGCGGTGGCGTCGAAGAGCTGTCCGGTCGCGTCGTCTTCCATGCCGCCACGGTCGGCCGCCGGGCTGTGTACGGCCTGGGTGCGGGCTGCCCGTCCGCCGTGGGTGCGGCCGGGGCCCGCCCGGCCGTAGCCTCCCGGCATGCCGGACCAGACCTCCTCCATCACCTCCGCCCACGACGTCTCCCTGACCGTCCACCGCTGGGACCCTGCCGGCCCGGTGCGCGGCATCGTGCAGCTCACGCACGGCATGGGGGAGCACCTTCATCGTTACGAGGCGCTGGCAGCCGCACTCACCGGTGCGGGCTGGGTGGTCGTGGGGCAGGACCACCGCGGCCACGGCGCGACCGCCCGAGACGGCGCGTGGGGCGACCTGGGCCCGGGCGGCTGGGACGAGCTGGTGCGCGACATCGGGCGGGTGACCGACTCCGTGCGGGCCGAGCTCCCCGACGCGCCGCTGGTGCTGCTCGGGCACAGCATGGGCTCGTTCGCCGCGCAGCAGCACGTGCTCGACCACTCCGGTGACCTCGCCGCCCTGGTGCTCACCGGCACCACGGTGCTGGACCTGCTGGAGCCCGCCGTGGACCTGGACGGGCCGACCGACCTCTCGGCGTTCAACGCGCCGTTCCAGCCGGCCCGCACCGACTACGACTGGCTCTCCCGCGACGAGGCGCAGGTGAACGCCTACGTCGCCGACCCGCGGTGCGGCTTCGGCCTGACCGCCGCCGACAGCCGGCAGATGTTCCTGGCCGGGCGCCGGCTGGCCGACGTCGAGCAGCTGCGCGGGGTGCGCGCCGACCTGCCGGTGTACGTCGCGGTCGGCGACGCCGACCCGCTGAACGGGCGGCTGGCGCTGGTCCAGGTGCTGGTCGACCGGCTGCGGGAGGCCGGCGTGCAGGACGTGACGCTGCGGGCCTACCCCGGCGCCCGGCACGAGGTCTTCAGCGAGACCAACCGCGACGAGGTCGTGCGGGACCTGCTCGCCTGGCTCGACCGGGTGGTCCCGGCCGGCTGACCGCAGCGGGGTTCACAGGAAGCATCCAGGTGGCTCCCCGGGAAACCGCACCTCGCCCGGGCAGGCTCGTGCGCCCGACCAGCGAGGAGGCGCCGTGGCCGGCAGCACCGTCCCGACGGCAACCGGTCGCCGCGGCGCACCGCCGGGGCGGCCCGGGCGCGTCCTCGTCGTCGTCGGTGGCCTGCCGGGCAGCGGGAAGACGACGCTGCTCCGGCGCCTGCTCGCCGGGGGCGCCCGACCGGTCACGGCCCTCGACTCCGAGGACGTCGCCGCCCGGGTGCGGCGCGCGGCCCCCGGGGTGCCGTACCGCCTGCTGCGCCCGTGGGTGCACGCCTGGCACCGCTGGCGGGTGCTGCGGGTCGTGGCCGGTGATGCCCCGCTCGTCGTGCTGACCGACCCGTGGACCAGCCGGGGCTGGCGGGGGCTGGTGGTCCTGACCGCAGGCCGCTCGGGCCGGGCGCTGCGCCTGGTGCTCCTCGACGTGCCGCCGCGGGTGGCCCGCGACGGGCAGCGGGCCCGCGGCCGGACGATCCCGGACGGCCGCATGCGGCGCCACGCGACCCGGTGGCGCCGGTGCCTGGCCCGGGCGCGCACCGCCCCGGCCGGCTCCGGGCACGCGGTGCTCGTGCTCGACCGGCAGGCGGCCGGCGAGCTGACCTGGCCGGCCGCGCTGGGGGAGTAGCGCCGGCCGACCGGGAGCGCCGCTGCGCGCCGCGGTGTTGACTGGCCGCCGGGGCCGCCCGGTCCCGCCTGTTCCCGAGCTCCCGGAGGACCTCCATGCACGTCGGCGTCGACAGCTTCGTCGCGGCGGTCACCGACCCGCGCACCGAGCGGCTGATCGGCCCGGAGGAGCGGATGGGCCACCTGCTCGAGGAGATCGAGCTCGCCGACCGCGTCGGCCTGCACTCCTTCGGCATCGGCGAGCACCACCGCAGCGAGTACTACGACTCCGCGCCCCCGGTCATCCTCGGGGCCGCGGCGGCGCGCACCTCCCGCATCCGGCTGGGCAGCGCGGTCACCGTGCTCAGCGCCGCCGACCCGGTGCGGGTCTTCCAGCAGTTCGCCACCCTCGACCTGATCTCCCGCGGACGGATCGACCTGGTCGTGGGCCGCGGCTCGTTCACCGAGGCCTTCCCGCTGTTCGGCCTGAGCCTGGCCGACTACGACGAGCTGTTCGCCGAGAAGCTCGACCTGCTGCTGCGCATCCGGGCGTCCGAGCACGTCACCTGGTCGGGGAAGCACCGCCCCCCGCTGAGCGGTCAGGGCGTGTTCCCGCGCCCGCTGCAGGACCCGCTCCCGATCTGGGTGGGGGTCGGGGGGACGCCGGAGTCCTTCGCGCGGGCGGGCCTGCTGGGCCTGCCGCTGATGGTCGCGATCATCGGCGGCGAGCCCCGCCAGTTCGCCCCGCTGGTCGACCTGTACCGCCGGGCGGGCGCGCACGCCGGCCACCCGCCCGAGGCGCTGAAGGTCGGGCTGCACGTGTTCGGGTTCGTCGCGGAGAGCGCGCAGGCGGCCGCGGACACCATCTACCCCGGGTGGCACGAGATGTTCGCGAAGATCTCCCGCGAGCGGGGCTTCGCCACCCCGACCCGGGCGCAGTTCGACGCCACCAGCGGGCCGGACGGCGCCTTCTTCATGGGCGACCCGGAGTCGGTGGCGGCCAAGCTCCGGCGGGTCTCCGAGCAGCTGGGCGGGGTGGACCGCGTCGCGCTGCAGATGACCAACCCGCGGCTCGCCCACGAGGACCTCATGCGCGGCATCGAGCTGCTCGGCACCGAGGTGGCGCCGCGGGTGGCCGGGGCCTGAGTCCGGGCTGAGCCGTGGGCCGGGCCGGGAGGTGGCTCCCGGCCCGGCCGCGCCGGCGCTCGGTCAGGTCAGCCCTTCGTTGTGCGGCTCGATGCCGGACGAGGGGTCGACCCCCTCGTCCGCGGCCGGCTGCACCGGCCCCTCCCCGGGCTCCGACCCGGTGCCCGCGGCGGTGTTGCGCGACGAGCGCTCCGGGTCGGTGACGTCGGTGGTCGTGGGTGCCTGGCCGATCCGCTCGGCGGCGTCGCCGGTACCGGTCTCCTCGAGATTTCCTCCGGTCACGCCTGCTCCCTCCGTCGTGTCGGTTGCGGACGCCGCTGGCGTTGCCCACCACCGGGACCGGCACGCATCGGAGCGACCCCCGAAGGGTGGGCGGAGGGGATCCGTACGAGGATGGGCCCGTGGGAGCGAAGAAGAAGGTCGGACCCGAGGACGCCCGCTCGTGGCTGCTGGTGAACGGCGCGCGCACGGAGCTGTTCGACGTCGCCCGTGACTCGCGCGCCGACCAGGTGGTGCTCGACATCGAGGACGCCGTCGACCCGGCGCACAAGGGGGAGGCCCGCGACGGGGTCGCGGAGTGGCTCTCCCGCGAGGGCAACGGCGCCTGGGTGCGGATCAACGACCACTCCACCCCCTACTGGGCCGACGACGTCGCCGGCCTGGCGCGGGTGCCCGGTCTGCTCGGGGTGATGCTGGCCAAGGCCGAGGCCGCCGAGCACGTGACCGAGACGTTCGACCGCCTCGGCGGTGCCACCCCGGTGCTCCCGCTGGTGGAGTCGGCGCTGGGGATCGAGGAGGCGGTGAACATCGCGCGGGCCCGCGGCGCCTTCCGGCTGGCCTTCGGCAGCGGCGACTACCGCCGGGACACCGGCACGAGCGCCGACGAGCTGGCGATGGCCTACCCGCGCTCGCGGCTGGTGGTGGCCAGCCGGATCGGCGGGCTCCCCGGCCCCATCGACGGCCCGACGGTGAGCAGCAGCCACCCGGTGCTGCGGGAGCAGACCGCGGTCACCGTCTCCCTCGGCCTGACCGGGAAGCTCTGCCTGGACATGGACCAGCTGCCGGTGATCAACGAGGTCATCAGCCCGACGCCGTCCGACGTCGCCTGGGCGCGGGACTTCCTCGCGGACTTCGACGCCCGCGGTCAGGTGATCCGCGACGGCAGCGACCTGCCCCGGCTGGGCCGGGCCCGCAAGATCGAGCGGCTGGCCCGGGTCTTCGGCGTCGAGCCGGTGTGACGCCGCGGCGGCGCCTCGCCCTCAGCCGGCGACGACGACCCGGTCGCGCCCCTGCCGCTTGGCCGCGTACAGGGCGGCGTCGGCCCGGCCCAGCGCGTCCGCCGGCGAGCTGCCGCCGTGGGCCGTGCCGATGCTGGCGGTCACCGGCAGCCCCCCGGTGAGCGCCTGCCAGGGGTGGGCCCCGATCGCCCGGCGGACCGCCTCCACGTGCCGCACCGCGGTGCCGGGGTCGGTGCCGGTCAGCACGAGGAGGAACTCCTCGCCGCCGAGCCGGGCGACGAACGAGCCACCGGGCGCGGGCCCCCGCCGGACCTGCTCCTCGAGCAGGTCCGCCACCGCGCGCAGCACGCGGTCGCCGGCCTCGTGCGAGCAGGTGTCGTTGACCCGCTTGAAGTGGTCGAGGTCCAGCAGCGCCACGGTCAGCGCGCCCTGGTGCTCGGCCAGCAGCCGCGGCAGCTCCTCGTCGACGTAGCGGCGGTTGTAGAGCCCGGTGAGCGGGTCGCGCAGCGAGAGCTCCCGGTACCGCCGGCTCTGCCGGCGCGCCTCGGTCGTCTCGTACATGGCCTGGAGCGCCCGGGCGCGGGCGTCGCGCTGGGCCGACTGGAGCTCCATGAGCTCGTCGCAGTACGAGCGGTGCTCCTCGTACGCCGCGCGGAAGTCCCCGGCGGCGGCGTGCAGCTCCGCCTGTTCCCGGCGGGCGCGCACCCGGATCGACGTCAGCCCGTGCCGCTCGCAGCGGCGCACGCACTCGTCGAGGGTCGCCTGGGCCCGGGGCAGGTGGCCGCGCCGGCGGCGGATCTCCGCGAGGGTGAGCAGGAAGTCCGCCCCGGCGTCGCCGTCCAGGGAGGCGTCGAGCACCTCGGGGTGGAGACCGGGAAGCAGCGCGGCCTCCGCCTCCTCCAGCCGGTCCAGCTCCATGAGGGCCCGTCCGACGGTGTCCAGCCGGCCGACCCGCAGGGGGATGCCGTGCCGCACCGCCAGGTCCTGCAGCTTCGCGCACCAGAGGAGCGCCTCCTGGAAACGGCCGGCGAGGATCTCGCAGTAGCTGCGGTTGTTGAGCACCAGCAGCTGCCGGTCGACGTCGCCGATCTCCTCGGCGAGCCGCAGCACGTGGTCGTAGCGGTCCCGGGCGGCGAGATCGCCGTTGAGCCCGAGGCAGTCGGCCAGCCGGGCGTGGTGGTCGATGCGCACCTGCGTCCGCGCGTCGTCGGGGAGCAGCTCCACGGAGCGGACGGCGTGCTCCAGCGCCAGCGACAGGTCGCCGAGCTCCTGGAACACCGCGGCCAGGACGAAGTGGCCCCGGGCCAGCAGGTTGCGGGAGCCGTGGTCGGCCGCCCAGCGGTGGATCTCCTCGGCCAGCCGGCCGGCCTCGGCGACGCCGCCGCGGCGGCGCACCAGGTCGGCCTGCACCAGTCGGGCGCGCCGCTCCAGCTCGGGCAGGCCGGCCTCGCGCGCCCCGGCCAGGGCCACCTCGGCCCGCTGCTCCAGCCCGTCCTCGTCGAACCGGGAACGGTCCTCCAGCTCGGCGATCTCCGCCCGCAGCCCCGGGTCGGCGCCCGCGGGAGGCGGTGCGGGCAGGCCCGAGCCGCGTTCCCCGCCGGGTCGTTCCGCCACGCTGGTCACCCGATCCCATCGGCCGGTCGACGGGGCGACTGCCACGTGCCGGCACCGCACGTGACCCGGACGGGGGAGGTCAGCCCTCTGCGAGCCAGATGGCGGTGTGCGGCGGCAGCGCCACGGTGGCCGGCGAGCGGCGGACGTGGGTGTTCGAGGCGAGCAGCACGGTGCCGCGGGTGCGCACCAGCGTCGTCCCGGTGCCCATGTTGACCACGCAGCGGACCACGCTGCCGTCGTCGGCGGTGCACCGGACGGTGAGGACCTCGCCCCGGGTGCTCACCGTCGCCCGGCCCGACCCCAGCGCCGGGTGCGCCTCGCGCAGCGCCAGCGCGCGGCGGTAGAGGGTCAGCATCGAGCCGCCGTCGCGGGCCTGGCGGGACACCGCGTACCGGTCCCACTCGGCGGGGATCGGCAGCCACGGCTCGGCGCCGGCGCGGGTGGAGAAGCCGACACCGGGCGAGGGGTTCCACGGCATGGGCACCCGGCAGCCGTCCCGCCCGCTGCGGGCGCCGCCGCTGCGGAAGAAGATCGGGTCGCGCTTGGCCTCGTCGGGGACGTCGGCCTGCGGCAGGCCGAGCTCGTCGCCGGCGTAGACGTAGGCCGAGCCCGGCAGCGCGAGCATCAGCAGCGCCGCGGCGCGGGCGCGGGCGGTGCCCACGGCGCCGCCGCCGAAGCGGGTGACCTGCCGGTCCTTGTCGTGGTTGCCCAGCACCCAGGAGACCGGGGCGCCGACCTCGCCGAAGGCGTCCAGCGCGCTGCGCACCCCGTCGGCGAACGCCTCGGTCGACCAGGCCGACTTCAGCAGCCGGAAGCTGAACGACTGGTGCATCTCGTCGGGGCGGGAGTAGAGGGCCACCTCGCGCGGGTCGGCCAGGCAGACCTCGCCGACCAGCATGGTGTCGGGGTACTCGTCGCAGATCGAGCGCCAGCGCCGCCAGACGTCGTGCACCTCGGGCTGGTTCCAGGTCATCGCCTGCTCGGGGCCGTGGCCGAACAGGGTGGGGGAGTAGGCGCCCGGGTTGTCGCGCAGGCCGACGTCCTTGAACAGGCCGTAGGCCACGTCGACGCGGAACCCGCTGACGCCGCGGTCGAGCCAGAAGCGCAGCGTCCGCTCGAAGTCGGCGGCGACGGCGGGGTCGCGCCAGTTGAGGTCGGGCTGCTCCGGGGCGAACAGGTGCAGGTACCAGCGGCCGTCGGGGGTCCGCGACCAGGCCGGCCCCCCGAAGAGCGACTGCCAGTTGTTCGGCGGCTCCGCCGACGGCGGCGCGAAGTGGTAGCGCGACGCCTCGGGGCAGTCCGGGTCGGCCAGTGCGGCCTGGAACCAGGGGTGCCGGTCGGAGGTGTGGTTCGGGACGACGTCGAGCACGACCCGGAGCCCCAGCGCGCGGGCCTCGGCGACCAGCGCCTCCAGGTCGGCCACGTCCCCGTACTCGGGGTCGACGGCGCGGTAGTCGACGATGTCGTAGCCGCCGTCGGCGCCCCCGGAGGGGTAGTGCGGGTTGATCCACACCGCGTCGACGCCCAGCCACGACAGGTACGGCAGCCGGGAACGCAGGCCGGCCAGGTCGCCGACGCCGTCCCCGTTCCCGTCTGCGAACGAGCGCAGGTAGACCTGGTACACCACCGCCGACCGCCACCACGGGGACGTCGACGACCGTTCCGCGACCTGCCGACGGGTCGCGGTCCGCACCGATGCGAGGCGCACTGCCATGCGACCTCCATCGGCACGGCCCCGCGGACCCTCGAGAACGCGAGCGATCGGAGTGGCCGGTGTTCCGGGTCGTTACCTCGCCGAGACGTGCCGGGACGGCCGGTGCGACGGGTGGCCGGCGGGACACCGTCCCTGCGGCAGGCGAGGATGGCCGCATGGCAGAAGACGCACGGACCCACGACCTCGTCGTCTACGGGGCCACCGGCTTCGTCGGCCGGCTGCTCGCGCGCTACCTCGCCGAGCACGCCCCGGCCGGGACCCGCATCGCGCTGGCCGGCCGGTCCCGCGACCGGCTGGAGGAGGTCCGGCGCTCGCTGCCCTCCGGCGGCCGGGACTGGGTGCTGGTCGAGGCCGACTCGACCGACGAGGCGTCCGTGGACGCCCTCGCCCGGTCCACCCGCGTGCTGGTCACGACGGTCGGCCCCTACGCCCGGTACGGCCTGCCGGTGGTGGAGGCCTGCGCCCGGGCCGGCACCCACTACGCCGACCTCACCGGCGAGGTGCTGTTCGTCCGCGATGCGATCGAGCGCTGCCACGCCGTGGCGGCGGAGACCGGCGCGCGGCTCGTGCACGCGTGCGGCTACGACTCCGTCCCCTCCGACCTCAGCGTGCTCCTGCTCGCCCGGCAGGCGGCCGCCGACGGTGCGGGTGGCCTGACCGACGTGGAGCTCGTCGCCACCCTCCGGGGCGGGTTCAGCGGCGGGACGATCGACTCGATGCGCGCGCAGGTGGAGGCGTTGCAGGCCGACCCGGCGCGGCGCCGGGTGGTCGGTGACCCCTTCGCCCTGAGCCCCGACCGGGCGGCGGAGCCCGGCACCCGCCAGCCGCGGGACGCCGGCCTGCCCAGCCGGACGCCCGACGGCCGCTGGACCGCGCCGTTCGTCATGGCCCCGTTCAACACCCGCATCGTCCGGCGCAGCAACGCCCTGCAGGACTGGGCCTACGGGCGGGGGCTGCGGTACAGGGAGGTGATGGGCGTGGGGCGCGGCCCGGTGGGCGCGGTGACCGCCGCCGGGGTCACCGCCGGGCTGCTCGCCACCGTGTCGGCGATGAGCCTGTCGCCGACCCGCGCGCTGCTGGACCGGGTGCTGCCCGCGCCCGGGACCGGGCCGAGCGAGTCGGTCCGGGAGAAGGGCTGGTTCCGCATGGTGGTCGACGCCACCACCGAGGACGGCCGCCGGTACCGCGCGACCGCCGCGGGCAGCGGCGACCCGGGCTACAAGGCCACCGCCGTGATGCTCGGTGAGGCCGCTCTCGCGCTCGCCCTCGACGAGGAGCGGCTGCCCGACCGGGCCGGCTCGCTGACCCCGGCGACGGCGCTGGGCGAGGTGCTGGTCGAGCGGCTGCGGGCCGCCGGGCACACCTACGAGGTGGTCGCGGTCTGACCCTCCCGCCACCGGAGCGGCGGCGGGAGGGCATCGCTAGGGTTGTCCGTCATGCCGACCAGCGCACCGGGACAGCCCGCGGGATCGATCCGGGAGCTCGGGCTGCCCGCCCGGGCGGTCACCGCGCTGACCCGCGCCGGGATCACCGAGACCGGGGCGCTGGCCGCCCTCACCCACCGGGAGCTCAGCGCCGTCCCCGGGCTGGGGCCCGGGCTGGTCGCCGCGATCCGCGCCGTCGTCCCCGAGCCGCCCGCGCGGCTGCCCGGCGCCGGTCCGGCGCCCGCCGGCGGCGGGGACGCGGGAGCGGAGGAGGAGGGCCCGGTGGCGCCGGCGATCCCGTCGTTCGACTCCCTGCGGGCCCCGCGGCGCCGCTCGGCGGTCGACCTGCTGGTCCCGGTGGAGCCCGCGGCCGCACCCGCCCCGCCCCGACCGGGGGCGTCCCCGTCCGCGCCTGCGCGCTCCTCGTCCGGGACCGGGGCGGCCCGTTCCGGCCCGCCGGCCGGTGACCCGTCGCCCCGTGCCGGCGGCCAGTCGGCCGCCGTCCGCCCCCCGGACTACGCCGACCTGCTCCGCCTCGGTGTGCACGTCACCCGGGTGGTGCTGGGTCTCCCGGCGCGTTGCCTGCACCGGCTGCTCGGCCGGGGTGGCCCCACCGCCCCGTAGGCGGGGCGCGGGTGGAGCGGGTCCTGCTCCGTCGCGGCGGCGACGCGGTCGAGGCCGTCGACCTCACTGCCGACGGGGTGGTCGGCCGCCGCGACCGGCTCGACCCTGCGGCGCTCGCCGGGTACGTGGCCGAGCGGGAGGGCGTCGCGGCGCCGGTCCGCTGGATCTGGGACGACACGACCCGCTGGTACCCCGGGCTGCTGACGGCCGGGGTCCGCGTCGAGCGCTGCTCCGACCTGCGGCTGGGGCACGCGATCCTGCGGCGCTCGCCGTTCGCCGCCCAGGACCTGCTCGCCGGGGAGGACACCCCCGGCTGGGACGCCCTGCCGCCCGGCGCACCGCCGGAGACGGCGCTCTTCCCGCTGGCCGACCCGGCCGACCTGCTCGACCCGCTGGCCGAGCACCGGCGCCAGCAGGCGGTGCTCGCGGCCTCGCCGCAGCGGGACCGGCTGGCCCTGCTGCTGGCCGCGGAGTCATCCGGGGCGCTGGTCGCCGCGGAGCTGGCCCACACCGGCCTGCCCTGGCGGGCCGACGTGCACGAGCGGCTGCTCACCGGCCTGCTGGGGCCGCGCCCGGTGGCGGGCGGGCGCCCGGCGGTGCTGGAGCGGCTGCTGGCGGAGGTCCGCGCGGCGTTCGGCGCCCCCACCCTCAACCCGGACTCGCCCGGCGAGCTGCTGCGGGTGCTGCAGCACGCCGGGCTGCCGGTCGCCGACACCCGTTCCTGGACGCTGGAGCAGCTGGTCCACCCCGGCATCCCGGCGCTGCTGGAGTACCGGAGGCTCTCCCGGCTGCTGGCGGCCAACGGGTGGGCCTGGCTGGACACCTGGGTGCGCGACGGCCGGTTCCGCGCCGTCTTCGTGCCCGGCGGGGTGGTGACCGGGCGGTGGGCCTCCTCCGGGGGCGGGGCGCTCTCGGTGCCGACCGTCGTCCGGCCCGCGGCGGTCGCCGACGAGGGGTGGCGGTTCGTCGTCGCCGACGTCGCGCAGCTCGAGCCGCGGGTGCTGGCCGGCATGAGCGGCGACGGCGCGATGGCGGAGGCCGCCCGAGCGGCCGACCTGTACGCGGGGATGGTGGCCGCGGGCGCCGTGGCCACGCGGGCGGACGCCAAGCTCGGCATCCTGGGCGCGATGTACGGCGGCACGCGCGGGGAGAGCGGGCGGATGATGCCCCGGCTCGCCCGGCGCTACCCCCGGGCCATCGGGCTGGTCGAGGAGGCCGCCCGCGCCGGTGAGCGCGGCGAGGTGGTGCACACCCTGCTCGGGCGGGGGTCGCCGCGCCCCGGGTCCTGGCCGCCGCACGAGGAGGGCGACCGGGCCCGCCGGGCCTGGGGCCGGTTCACCCGCAACTTCGTCGTCCAGGGCACCGGGGCCGAGTGGGCGCTGTGCTGGCTGGCCGACCTGCGGAACCGGCTGTGGCGGCTCGGCGACGCCGGCGCCCGGCCGCACCTGGCCTTCTTCCTCCACGACGAGGTGGTCGTGCACACCCCCGAGCACCTCGCCGGTGAGGTGGCCGACGCCGTCCGCGCCGCGGCCTCGACCGCCGGCCGGCTGCTGTTCGGGGGCTTCCCGGTGGACTTCCCGCTCGACGTCGCCGTCGTCTGTTCCTGGGCCGACGCCGGCTGAGGACGCGCGCGGGATACACCACCCACCGGCGCTGCAGGTCACCGCGACACACATCACGTCGTGGAATTCCGCGCCCGCTGATTGTCACGACTGCATAACGGCGGTTACGGTGGCTGCGCCCGGACGGTCGTCCGCTCCCCACCGGGGAGGGCCGCCGGGCGCCGCCGAGCCGCCCTCCGGGGTGGGCCGGGGACCCACCGCAGCACTGAGCCGCCGCATGGCGCGCCCCTGCACCGCCGCACGACCCTGCGCCCGCCGGCACCGCCGCCTCCGGGCGCGTCCGCGGATCTGATCGCACGCGCTGCCCGGCGTCCCGCCGGTCGCCCGCCGACGTGCCGCACCGGCCTCCCCGCCGGTGCCCGGCGGCCCCGCGACCTGCGCCCGGGCCCGCTGCCCGCATCCTCCACGGCCCGCGCCTGACGGCCGGTCGCGCACCCACACCCCGGAGCACCCGAACACCATGGATCCCCGCACCACCACCACCGGCCGACGCGGCCCGCTCGCCCTCCGCCGCCGTCCGCCCGCGGCCGTCCGCCGGCCGGCGCTCTACCTCGGCGTCGCCGTCGCCGGCGCCGTGCTGGTCAACAGCCTCGTCGGCGTCGAGCCGGCCGCCCAGGCCGAGGCCGGCACCTCCGAGTCGGTCAGCGTGGCGCAGGCGCTGGGCCTCTCCGCCCAGGCCGGCCCCATCGACGTGACCGAGGACCTCGAGCCGCTGGAGGACCTCGCGGCCAGCCGCAGCACCCGGGAGGCCGACCAGGCCGCGGCGCAGCAGGCCCAGGCCGCCGCCGACCAGGCCGAGCTCGACCGGCAGAGGGCCGAGGCCGAGGCGCAGGCCCGCGCCGAGGCGGAGAAGAAGGCGGCCGAGGAGGCCGCCGCCGCGGCGGCCGCCGCGCAGCGGGCCGCCGCGGCCCCCGCGAGCCCGACCCAGGAGGCGCGCGCGGCGACGAGCGCCGCCACCTCGGTGGCGGCCACGGCCGTCGCCCGGATCAGCAACACCGCCGGCAGCGTCCGACCGCAGACCCAGGCCGCGGCCGACGCCGTCGTCAGCAACGTGCCCGGCGCCGCGGGGATCACCCTCGGCGGCACCCGGGCCAGCGCCGCCGACCCCGGCGGGCACCCCTCGGGCCTGGCGCTGGACTACATGGTGATGTCGAACGCCTCCCTCGGCGACGCCATCGTCGAGTACCACCGGGCGCACTGGGGCGAGCTGGGCGTGGACTACCTCATCTGGCAGCAGCGGATGCTGTCCTCGCCGGGTGGTTCGTGGAAGGCCATGGAGAACCGCGGCAGCGCGACGGCCAACCACTTCGACCACGTGCACGTCAACTACAACTGAGCCGTCCGCTCCGGCGCCCTAGGTGAGCCGGCGGACCACGGAGAGCGGTAGCACCCGCATGGCCAGCCCGATCGGCACCCACGGCCACGCCGGGACGTAGGCCGTGGTCCGCCGGGCCTCGATGGCGGCCACCATCGCCCGGACCCCGGTCGGCGTGTCGACCATGAACCGGGTGCGCTGCTGCACGTGCTCGTTCATCTCCGAGCGGATGTAGCCCGGGTGGACGACGGAGACGTCGACACCGGGGATGCGCTCGCTGCGCACGCCCTCGGCGAGCGACGCGACACCCGCCTTGGTCGCGGCGTAGGTGGTCATCGACCGGCGCATGCCGCGCAGGGCCGACATCGAGGAGATCAGCACCAGGTGCCCGTGGCCCTGGCGGCGGAAGATCTCCAGCGCCGCCTCCGTCTGCGCCAGGGCGCCCACGAAGTTGGTCATCGCTGTCTCGCGGTTGACATCGGGGCGGCCGGTGCCCAGCGGCGCCCCCTTGCCCAGGCCGGCGTTGACGACCACCCGGTCGATCGTGCCGAACGCCTCGGCGAAGGCGGAGAAGACGGCGGGGACCGCGTCGGCGTCGGTGACGTCCAGGGCGGCGGTCTCCACCCGCCGGCCGGTGGCCGGGCGGAGCTCCGCGGCCAGGGCGTCGAGCCGGTCGGTGCGCCGGGCGCAGAGCGCGAGGTCGTGGCCGAGCGCGGCGAACTGCCGCGCCATCTCCTCGCCGAGCCCGGAGCTCGCACCGGTGACGAGGACGACGCTCATGGGGGGTGCTCCTGCCGGTCGGTGCGGACGGGGTCGTGGCCGGGTGCGGCCCGCGACGCACCGTACGAGTGCCCGTCGGGCGGGCTCGCGGGCACCCCCGGGAGCCGCGGATCCGAGCCGATCGGGCGCGGCGGGGTTCAGCCCCCGCCCGAACGGGCACCCCTGAGGGGCGCACGGGCACATGACGACGCGCGGGTGGACCCCGCGGCACGCACACGAGGGGACCGGGAGTGACGGCCGAGACCAGCAGACGATGCCTGGACGGCCGGTACCAGCTCCACGAACTCATCGCCGTCGGTGGCATGGGCGAGGTGTGGCGCGCCCGCGACCTGCAGCTCCACCGGACGGTGGCGGTCAAGGTGCTGCGCAGCGAGTTCGCCGACGACCCCGTCTTCGTCGCCCGCTTCCGCTCCGAGGCCCGGCACGCGGCCGGGCTGAGCCACCCGAACATCGCCGCCGTCCTGGACTACGGCGAGACGGCCGCGGAGGACACCGGAGAGCGCCTGGCCTACCTGGTGATGGAGCTCGTCGAGGGGGCGTCGCTGTCGACGCGGCTGGCCGAGGAGGGTTCGCTGGACACCCGGGCGACGCTCTCGCTGCTGCGGCAGGCGGCTGCCGGCCTGGCCGAGGCCCACCGGGCCGGCGTGGTGCACCGCGACGTCAAGCCGGCCAACATCCTCCTGGGTGCGGACGGCACGGTGAAGCTGACCGACTTCGGCATCTCGTGGTCGGCGGGGAGCGCCCCGATCACCCGCACCGGCCAGGTCGTGGGCACCGCCCAGTACATGTCGCCCGAGCAGGCCAGGGGCGAGCACGTGAGCCCGGCCAGCGACGTCTACGCACTCGCCCTGGTCGGCTACGAGTCCCTCGCCGGGCACGCGGCCTTCGACGGCGACAACCCGGTCACCGTCGCGCTCAAGCAGGTGCAGGAGACCCCCGAACCGCTGCCGGCCGAGCTGCCGCCGGACGTGCGCGCCCTCATCGACGCCGCGCTGGTCAAGGACCCCGGCGAGCGCCCCCGCGACGGTGCGGCCTTCCTCGCCGCGATCGAGGAAACCATCCAGCGGCCCTCCGGTGAGCCGCCGACCCGGTCGGTGGTGGCGGGCCCGGTGCGGCGGGAGCGCCGGGCGGCCGAGCGCCGCCGCGCCGCCTCGAGGCGCCGGGCCGTCCCGGTCGCCCGCCCGGAGGCCGGGTCGCGCGTCCGCCGGCCGGTCCTCGTCGTGGCCCTGCCGGTGGTGGCCTTCCTCCTCGGGGCCGGCGCGCTGAACCTCGTGCCCGGTCCGGGCGCCGACCCGGGCCCCTCCGCGGGCGCGGTCTCCGACCCGTCGGCCCAGGACGGTGTGGTGCTGGAGCCCGGGGCCCTCCTCGGCCGGCCCGCGGCCGAGGTCGCCGCGGAGCTCGGGGCCCTCGGTCTCGCGGTGCGCCAGGTGCAGGACCCCACGACCGGGAGCGCGCCCGGCACGGTCACGGGCGTCGACCCGGCACGCAGCACGCTGCCTGCAGCGCGCCGGCTGTGTCCCGCACCTCAGAGCAGCCGGTCGAGGTCGTCCGGGCCGGGACCGGTCCCGCCGGAGTCGGGCAGCGGCGAGG
>NZ_SSXB01000085.1:0-16952 GCF_021698995.1 Blastococcus sp. KM273129
GGGTGGTCCCCGTCCGGCCCCCGGTGCGGGCGGCCCGCGCCCCGGCCCGGGCGGTCCCCGTCCCGGCCCCGGTGCCGGCGGTCCGCGGCCGGCGGCCGGCCCCGGTGGGCCGCGCCCGAACCCGGGCATGATGCCGCAGCGCCCCTCGCCGGGCATGATGCCGCCCCGCCCCGCCGGCGGCGGCCGGCCGGGTGGTCCCGGTGGTGCCGGTCGCGGCCGGCCGGGTGGTCCCGGTGCCGGTGGCGGCTTCCGCCCCGGTGGCGGCGGTGGCGGTGCCCCCGCCGGTGGTGGCTTCCGCGGTGGCGGCGGTGGCCGCGGCCGCGGTCGCGGCGGCTCGGGTGCCGGTACGGCCGGCGCCTTCGGGCGTCCGGGCGGCCGGGGTCCGGTCCGCGGGCGCAAGAGCAAGAAGCAGCGGCGTCAGGAGTTCGACTCCATGGCGGCGCCCAGCATGGGCGGCGTCAGCCTGCCGCGCGGCAACGGGCAGACCGTCCGGCTGCCCCGCGGCGCCTCGCTGACCGACCTGGCCGAGCGCATCAACGCCCAGCCGGCCGCGCTGGTCACCGCGCTGTTCCACCTCGGCGAGATGGTCACCGCGACGCAGTCGGTCAACGACGAGACGCTCCAGCTGCTCGGTGCCGAGATCGGCTGGAACATCCAGGTCGTCAGCCCCGAGGACGAGGACCGCGAGCTCCTCGAGACCTTCGACCTCACCTTCGGTGACGAGGAGGGCGACGAGGAGGACTGGTCCGCCCGTCCGCCGGTCGTCACCGTCATGGGTCACGTCGACCACGGGAAGACCAAGCTGCTGGACGCGATCCGCGACGCCAACGTGGTGGCCCGCGAGGCCGGTGGCATCACCCAGCACATCGGCGCCTACCAGGTCGTCACGGAGCTGGAGGGCGAGGAGCGCCCGATCACCTTCATCGACACCCCCGGTCACGAGTCGTTCACCGCGATGCGTGCCCGTGGGGCGAAGGTGACCGACATCGTCGTCCTCGTGGTGGCCGCCGACGACGGCGTCATGCCGCAGACGGTCGAGGCGCTCAACCACGCCCAGGCCGCCGAGGTGCCGATCGTGGTCGCGGTCAACAAGGTGGACAAGGAGGGGGCCAACCCCGCCAAGATCCGCCAGCAGCTCACCGAGTACGGCCTGGTGGCCGAGGAGTACGGCGGCGAGACGATGTTCGTCGACGTCTCCGCGATCACCCGCCAGGGCATCGACGACCTGCTCGCGGCGGTCCTGCTGACCGCCGACGCCTCGCTGGACCTGCGCGCGAACACCGAGCAGGACCCGCAGGGCGTGGTCATCGAGGGCAAGCTGGACAAGGGCCGCGGCCCCGTCGCCACGGTGCTCGTCCAGCGCGGCACGCTGCGCCAGGGCGACTCGATCGTGGCCGGCGACGCCTACGGTCGCGTCCGCTCGCTGCTGGACGAGCACGGCAACAAGCTGAAGGAGGCCCTGCCGGCCCGCCCCGTGCAGGTCGTGGGCCTCACCTCGGTGCCGCGTGCCGGTGACACCTTCCTCGTCGTCGACGAGGACCGCGTCGCCCGGCAGATCGCCGACCGCCGCCAGGCCCGCATCCGCAACGCGCAGAACGCCTCGATGCGCAAGCGGATCAGCCTGGAGGACCTCGACGCGGCGCTCAAGGAGAACCGCCAGCTCAACCTGATCATCAAGGGCGACAACTCGGGCACCGTCGAGGCGCTCGAAGAGGCGCTGATGAAGATCGAGGTCGACGACGAGATCTCGCTGCGGGTCATCCACCGCGGCGTCGGCGGCATCACCAAGAGCGACATCGACCTCGCGCTGGCCGACGACGTCATCGTCCTGGGCTTCAACGTCCGGGCCGAGGGCCAGGCCACCGAGCTCGCCAACCGCGAAGGGGTGGACGTCCGGTACTACACGGTCATCTACCAGGCGATCGACGAGATCGAGGCCGCGCTCAAGGGCATGCTCAAGCCGGTCTACGAGGAGGTCCAGCTCGGGACGGCGGAGGTCCGCGAGGTCTTCCGGGTGCCGAAGGTGGGCAACGTCGCCGGTTCGCTGGTCCGCAGCGGCACGATCGTGCGCAACTCGAAGGCGCGCTTGATCCGTGACGGCGCCGTGGTCGCCGACAACCTGTCGGTGGAGTCCCTCCGCCGGTTCAAGGACGACGCGACCGAGGTCCGCGAGGGCTACGAGTGCGGTATCGGCCTGGGGTCGTACAACGACATCAAGGTCGACGACGTGATCGAGACCTTCGAGCTGCGCGAGAAGCCCCGCGAGTAAGTGAAGGACCCCCGTGCAGGGCCCCGCCGTCCGCGAGCTCGCGGCGGCGGGGCCCTGCACGGGGGCCGGTCCAGCACGTCGCCAGCAGCAGGTCCGCGGGAGGTGGTCCGGTGTTCACCGGGACGCTGATCGCGGACCTGCTGCTGGGTGACGTCCACTCGCTCAAGGGCAAGCGGGCGGTCGTCCGGCCCGTGGTGGCCGAGCTGCGACGGCGGTTCGCCGTCGCCGCAGCCGAGGTCGGCGACCAGGACCTGCACCGCCGGGTGCAGATCGGCATCGCCACCGTGGCCGGGGACGCCGGCCAGGTCACCGACGTCCTCGACGCCTGCGAGCGGTTGCTGGCGGAGCGGCCGGAGGTGACGCTGCTGTCGACGCACCGGCAGTTGTTCAGCGACAC
This sequence comes from Blastococcus sp. KM273129, assembly GCF_021698995.1. Classification (NCBI taxonomy): domain Bacteria; kingdom Bacillati; phylum Actinomycetota; class Actinomycetes; order Geodermatophilales; family Geodermatophilaceae; genus Blastococcus; species Blastococcus sp. KM273129. Next base: position 2,667 of record NZ_SSXB01000085.1, read on the forward strand.
CGATTGAAGGACCTCGTCGCCCCCCACCCCCTCGCAGGCTCGGGGGACGGGCCCCTGCGACGAGGCCGTTCCAGCAACTCACCAGGAGGTCCCGATGGCCGATCCGGCTCGCGCGCGCAAGCTGGCGGTGCGCATCCGGCAGATCGTCTCCGCGACGATCGAGCACCAGATCAAGGACCCCCGCCTGGGCATGGTCACGATCACCGACGCCCGCGTGACCAGCGACCTCCGCGAGGCCACGATCTTCTACACGGTCTACGGCGACGAGACGCAGATCGCCGACTCGGCCAAGGCGCTCGCCAGCGCCACCGGGGTGCTGCGGTCCACCGTCGGCCGGCAGACCGGCATCAAGTTCGTCCCGTCGCTGACGTTCGTGGCCGACATCGTCCCCGACACGGCACGGGAGCTGGAGGAGGCGCTCGAGCGTGCCCGGCACGCCGACGCGGAGCTCGCCCGCGCCCGTGAGGGCGCCAGCTACGCCGGCGAGGCCGACCCCTACCGGCGGCCCGCGGAGGACGAGGACGACGAGCAGGGCGCGGACGCCCCGGCCGCCGCCGCACCTGCCGACGACGCCGACGAGGACCGCACGCCCCGGACGAGGAGCACCTTGTGAGCGAGAACGACCCCGATCCCCACCTGCCCGACCAGGGCCAGGGCCGCTCGGAGCTGGGTGGCCGCCCGGCCCCCGACGCCGGTGACCCCACCCAGGGCGGCCGGCGCGGCCAGATCGGCGAAGTGCCGAGCATCGCCGAGGACGAGCCGGACGACGGCGGCCCCGGCTACCCGGTGGGCGGCGGGGACATCACCGAGCGGCAGGGCGGCCGGGTCGCCGACCCCGACCCGACGGAGTGACCACCCGGTCCCCGGTCGGCGGCGCGGGCGGTGACCTCGGCACCGCCACGCGGTCGGCCGCCGCCGTGCTCGCCGAGGCGGCCCGCGAGCGGGCGACCGTGGTGCTCGCGGGGCACGTCCAGCCCGACGCCGACGCCCTCGGCAGCACCCTGGCGCTCGCGGAGGGGCTGCGCCGGTGCGGCGCACGGGTGCTCGCCACCTTCCCCGGCCCCTTCACCCTGCCCGCCTCGCTCGGCTGGATCCCGGGTGCCGAGGGCATGGTCCCCTCCGACGCCGTCCCGTCGTCCCCGGACGTGTTCGTCAGCCTCGACGCGGCCTCGCCCGGGCGTCTCGGCGAGCTGGCCCCGCTGCTCGACCGCGCGCGCACCTCCGTCGTCGTCGACCACCACGCCAGCAACCCCGGCTTCGGCCGGGTGCGCCTGGTGGACCCGGCCGCCCCCGCCACGGTCGTGCTCGTGGCCGACCTGCTCGACGGCCTGGGCGTGGCGCTGGACGCCCGGCTGGCCACCTGCCTCTACGCGGGTCTGGCCGCGGACACCGGCTCCTTCCGGTTCGGCAGCACCCGGCCCGAGACCCACGAGCTCGCGGCCCGCCTGCTCGCCACGGGCATCGACCACTCCGCCATCAGCCGCCGGCTGTTCGACACCGCCCCGTTCGGCTGGCTGGGGCTGCTCTCGGTCGTCGCCGGGCGCGCCGTCCTCGAGCAGGAGGTGGGCGAGGGGCTGGTCTGGACGTGGTCGAGCACCGCCGAGGCGGCCGAGCACGGTCTCCCGGGCGAGCAGCTCGAGGCGCTGGTCGACGTCGTCCGGTCCACGGCGGAGGCCGACGTCGCCTGCGTGCTGAAGGGCCAGGACGACGGGACCTGGTCGGTCTCGCTCCGCTCCCGCGGGGCCACCGACGTGGCGCGGGTGGCCACGGCCCTCGGCGGGGGCGGCCACCGCGCGGCGGCGGGCTACACCTCGCACCTGGACCGGGAGAAGACGGTGGAGTGCCTCCGCGCGGAGCTGTGCACGCCATGACTTCGCGGTCCTCCGGACCGCACCGCGACGACCGCGATCCCGCGGGGTCCACGCCCCGCCCGGCGTCGGTGCCCGCGCTGGCGGCGCCGGCGCTGGTCGTGCTCGCGGCCGAGCCGCTGTACCTGCTCGTCGACACCGCCGTCGTCGGCAACCTGGGGACCGTCGCGCTGGGCGGTCTCGCCGTCGGGGGCGGCCTGCTGGCGTGGGCGGCCGCGCTGCTGAACTTCCTGGCGTACGGCACCACCGCGCGCGCCGCCCGCCGCGCCGGCGCCTGGGACCGGGCCGGCGCAGTCGAGGAGGGCGTGCAGGCGACCTGGCTGGCGCTCGGCCTCGGGGTGCTGGTGCTCGCCCTGTTCCAGGTGCTGGCCGGCCCGCTGACCCGGGCGCTCGCCGGCGGCGCGGGGCCGGTCGCCGAGGCGGGGGAGGGCTGGCTGCGGGTGGCCTCCCTGGGCGCCCCGCTGCTGCTGGTGTCGCTGGCCGGGAACGGCTGGCTGCGCGGGGTGCAGGAGCTGCGGCGCCCGGTGCGCTACGTCGTCGCGGGCAGCCTGCTCAGCCTCGTCCTGTGCCCGCTGCTGGTGCACCCGGCGGGGCTGGGCCTGGTCGGCTCCGCCTGGGCGAACGTGGCCGGCCAGGCGCTCACCGCCGCGCTGTTCGTCCGCGCGCTGCTGCGGGAGGGTGCCGGCTGGGCGGCGCGCCCGCGCGCGATCGTGCGGCAGCTGGTCATCGGCCGCGACCTGCTGCTGCGGGCCGCGGTCCTGCAGCTGTCGTTCCTCGTCGCCGCCGGGGTCGCCGCGCGTGCCGGGGCCGCCGCCCTGGGGGCGCACCAGATCGCGCTGCAGCTGTTCTTCTTCCTCGCCCTGGTGCTGGACGCCTACGCGATCGCGGCGCAGACCCTGGTCGGCCACGCGCTCGGCGCCGGGCGGCCCGCGGAGGCCCGCGCCACCGCGCGCCGGGTGGTGCTGTGGGGGCTGGGCACCGGCTGCCTCGTGGCCGCCGTGCTGCTCGCGCTGCGGGACGTCCTGCCGCCGCTGTTCACCGACGACCCCGCGGTGCTCGCGCAGGCCGCCGTCGTCTGGTGGTTCCTGGCCTGCTTCCAGCCGCTGGCCGGCGTGGTGTTCGCGCTCGACGGGGTGCTCATGGGGGCCGGCGACGTCGGCTACCTGCGCACGGTGACCATCGCGGCCGCGCTGGTCGGCTTCCTGCCGCTGTCGCTGCTCGCCGGGCCGCTGGACCTCGGCCTCGCCGGCATCTGGACCGGGCTGACGCTGTTCATCGGCCTGCGGCTGCTCGCCGTCTCGGTGCGGGTGGCGGGTGACCGGTGGCTGGGCGCACCTGAGACGGTGAGCGCGTGAGCCCCCGACGCCCCGACGCCGACGTCCCGCCCGGTCTGCTGCTCGTGGACAAGCCCGGCGGCATGACGTCCCACGACGTCGTCGCCCGCGCCCGCCGCGCGCTGTCGGTCCGAAAGGTGGGGCACGCCGGCACCCTCGACCCCATGGCGACCGGGCTGCTCGTCCTGGGCGTGGGCACCGCGACCCGGCTGCTCGGGTACGTCGGCGGCCACGACAAGACCTACGAGGCGACGATCCGGTTCGGGCAGGCGACGGTCACCGACGACCGCGAGGGCGAGGTGCTCGCGACCGCCTCGACCGCGGGGCTCGACGACGACGCCGTGCGCGCGGCGCTGGCGGCGCAGACCGGTGCGCTGCAGCAGGTCCCGTCCTCGGTGAGCGCGGTCAAGGTCGCCGGCGTCCGCTCCTACGACCGGGTGCGCGCGGGAGAGGCCGTGGAGCTGGCGCCCCGCGCGGTGACCGTGCACCGCCTCGAGGTGCACCGGATCACCCGTCCGGGACCCGACCTGGTCGACGCCGAGGTCACCGTCGACTGCACGGCGGGCACCTACATCCGCGCCATCGCCCGCGACGCCGGTGCGGCGCTGGGCGTGGGTGGCCACCTGACGGCGCTGCGCCGCACCGCGTCCGGCCCCTTCGCGATCGCGCAGGCGGGCGCCGTCGAGGACGCCGCCGCCTCGCTGGTCGGCGGCGGCGGCCCCGGTTCCCTCGGGCTCACCGAGGCGGCCCGGCTGGTCTTCCCCGAGCGCCCGCTCACCGCCGAGGAGGCGCGGGCGCTGGGCTACGGGCAGCGGGTCCCGGCCACCGGCGCGGCCGGCCTGCACGCCGCGGTCGACCCCGGCGGCCGGCTGGCGGCGCTCGTCGAGGACGCCGGTCGCACGGCGCGCGTCGTCGTCGGCTTCCCGCCGGGCTGAACCGGTGGCAGCCTGGCGGCCGTGACCCTCGACGCCCGCCTGGCCGACCTCGACGCGCTGCTGCGGCCGCTGCCCGGCGTGCTCGTCGCGTTCTCGGGCGGAGTGGACTCTGGCGTCCTGCTCGCCGCCGCGGTGCGCGCGCTCGGTGCCGGCCGGGTGGTCGCGGCCACCGCCGTCTCGCCCAGCCTGCCCGCCGCCGAGCTCGCCGGCGCCGCGGCGTTCGCCGCCTCGCTGGGGGTGCGGCACGAGCGACCGCGCACCGACGAGCTGTCCCGGCCGGGGTACCGAGCCAACGCCGGGGACCGGTGCGCGTTCTGCAAGACCGAGCTGGTCGAGGTGCTCCGCCCGCTGGCCGCACGGCTGGGCGTCGACGACGTCGTCACCGGCACCAACGCCGACGACGTCGTCGCCGGGTTCCGGCCGGGCATCCGCGCGGCGGCCGAGCGGGGCGCCTGGACGCCCCTGGCACGGGCGGGGCTCACCAAGGACGACGTCCGCGCCGCCGCGCGCCGCTGGGGGCTGCCGCTGGCCGGGAAGCCCGCCGCGGCCTGCCTGGCCAGCCGGATCGCCTACGGGGTGCCGGTGTCGGCCGCGGGGCTCGCCCGCGTCGAGCGCGCCGAGGCGGCGCTGCGGGCCGCGCTCGTGGGCGCCGGGCTGCCGGTGCGCGACCTGCGGGTGCGCGACCTGGGGGAGGACCGCGCCCGGGTGGAGGTCGACGCGGTGCTCGTGGCTGCCGTGGCGGCCCGGCCGGAGCTCCTGCAGGCGGTCGCCGGGTTCGCCGCCGTCGAGGTGGACCCGCGCGGCTTCCGGTCCGGCTCGATGAACGAGCTGCTGCCCGACCCCGTCCGCTACCGCTGAGCCGCGCGCACGATGCGGGCGGCGGCCACCCCGGCGCCGAACCCGTTGTCGATGTTCACGACCAGCACGCCGGGCGCGCAGGCGGTGAGCATGGTCAGCAGCGCGGCCAGCCCCTCGAAGGCCGCGCCGTAGCCCACCGACGTGGGGACGGCGACGACGAGGCGGTCGGTCAGCCCGGCGACGACGCTGGGCAGCGCGCCGTCCATCCCGGCCACCACGACGACGGCGTCGGCCGCGGCCAGGTCGGGGGCGACGGCGAGCACCCGGTGGATCCCGGCGACCCCGACGTCGTCCACCCGCCGGCTGCCCACGCCGCAGGCCCGCAGCGTGGCGGCGACCTCCGCGGCCACCGGGCCGTCGGAGGTGCCCGCGGTGAGCACCAGGACCTCGCCGACCGGGTCCGGTGGCGCACCCACGGAGGCGCACCCGGCGTCCTCGTCCACGACGGCGTCCGGCCACCGCTCGCGGATCGCCGCCGCGGTCGCGCCGTCCACCCGGCTGGCCCACGCGAACCCGCGCGTGGAGCCCTCGAGCAGGGCGCCCAGGCAGGCGACGGTCTGGTCGGGTGTCTTGCCGGCCGCGAAGACCACCTCCGGCGTGCCGGTCCGGGCCTCGCGGTCGAGGTCCAGGCGGGCGAAGCCCAGGTCTGCGGTGCGGGGGGCGCTCACCTGCCCCAGCGTGCCGCACGCGCGGCCCGGCGTGCGGTTGGCGCCGGCGCCGTCCGGGAAGGAGCCGCACCATGAGCGTCGTCAAGATCAACGCGATCACCGTGCCGAAGGACAAGCAGGAGCGCTTCGAGGAGCGGTTCCGCGGGCGCGCCGGGGCCGTGGAGACCACCCCGGGCTTCGAGTGGTTCGAGCTGCTGCGCCCGGTCGAGGGCACCGACCAGTACCTGGTCTACACCCGCTGGAGCAGCGTGGAGGCCTACGAGGCGTGGCAGTCCAGCCAGGACTTCGACCGCGCCCACGACGGCGGCGGCGACACCCTGGCCTCCGCGGCCCCGCACTCGGCGCACGTGTGGACCTACGAGGTGCTCGAGACCGCCGGGCCGAAGGGCGAGCACCAGGGGCAGGGCTGAGCCGGGCTAGGGTGACGGCACCGGCCCCGCACGCCCGCGGGCCGGTGCCGTTCCCTCGCACGCCCGGGTAGGAGCCATGACCGACACGCTCGCCGACAACCGCACCTCGTCCCGGACGTTCGTCGAGGGCGTGCCGGTGGTCGTGGAGGACGTGCAGCGCCGCTCCACCACCGAGCGCGAGCAGCTGCTCGCCGACCCCGGTTTCGGCCGCTACTTCACCGACCACATGTTCGTGGCCCGGTACCAGGTCGGCCGCGGCTGGTACGACGCCCGGCTCACGCAGTACGGGCCGCTGCCGATGGATCCGGGTACCGCCGCCCTGCACTACGCCCAGTCGATCTTCGAGGGGCTGAAGGCATACGCCCAGCCCGACGGCAGCGTGGCCACCTTCCGCCCCGAGGCCAACGCCGCGCGGTTCGTCCGCAGCGCCGAGCGGCTGGCGATGCCACCGGTGCCCGAGGAGGCGTTCCTCGCCGCGGTCGACGCGCTCGTCGACGCCGACCGCGCGTGGGTCCCCACCGGTCCGGACCAGACGCTGTACCTGCGCCCGTACCAGCTGGCCAGCGAGTCCTTCCTCGGGGTCCGGCCGGCGCACGAGTACCTCTTCCTCGTCATCGCCAGCCCGGCCGGTGCCTACTTCCCGCGCGGCGTCCACCCGGTCTCGGTCTTCGTCTCCGAGGACTACGTGCGGGCCGCGCCCGGGGGCACCGGTGACGTGAAGTGCGCCGGCAACTACGCGGCCAGCCTCCGGCCGCAGCAGCAGGCCAGCGAGCTCGGCTGCGACCAGGTCGTCTACCTCGATGCCGTGGAGCGGCGCTACATCGAGGAGCTGGGCGGGATGAACCTCTTCTTCGTCCTGGGCTCCGGCGAGGACGCCGAGCTGGTGACCCCGGAGCTCTCCGGCACGCTGCTGCCCGGCATCACCCGCGACTCGCTGATCACCGTCGCCCGGGAGCTGGGGCACCGCGTGACCGAGCGCAAGGTGACCCTCGACGAGTGGCGCAGCGGCGCGCTCGACGGCTCGATCACCGAGACCTTCGCCTGCGGGACCGCCGCCGTCATCACGCCGGTCGGGCAGATCCGCGCCCGCACCGGTGACTTCACCGTGGGCGACGGCGAGCCCGGCCCGGTGACCATGCGGCTGCGCGAGACGCTGCTCGACATCCAGCACGGGCGGGTGGCCGACACCCACGGCTGGCTGCACCGGGTCTCCTGACCGCGGCGGGGGCGGTCGCGTGCTGCGCTGGCGGGGGCTGGAGTCCACCCCGGGGGATCTCGGGCGGACCGTGGTCACCGTCGGGATGTACGACGGGGTGCACCGCGGGCACCAGAAGCTCATCGGGGCCGCCGTCGCGCGGGCCCGTGCGATGCGGCGTCCCTGCCTGCTGCTGACCTTCGACCCGCACCCGGCCGAGGTCGTGCGGCCGGGGTCGCACCCGGCCATCCTCACCTCGCTGGACCGCAAGGCGGAGCTCGTCGCCGAGCTGGGCGTGGACGCCATGTGCGTGCTGCCGTTCACCGCGGAGTTCATGAAGCTCCCGCCGGAGACCTTCACGCACACCGTGCTCGTCGAGCGGCTGCACGCCGCGCAGGTGGTGGTGGGGGAGAACTTCACCTACGGCCACCGCGCCGCCGGCACCGTCACCTCGCTGACCGCGGAGGGGCGGCGCTTCGGCTTCGCCGTCGAGGGCGTGCCCCTGGCGCAGGACGCCTCGGAGGACGGCGAGGTCACCATCTCCTCGACCTACGTCCGCGCCTGCGTGGCCGCCGGCGACCTGGTGCCCGCGGCCCGCGCGCTCGGCCGGCCGCACCGGGTCGACGGCGTCGTCGTGCGCGGGGACCGCCGCGGCCGCGACCTCGGGTACCCGACGGCCAACGTGGAGACGCCGCCCTACACCGCCATCCCCGCCGACGGCGTCTACGCGGGGCACCTGGTCACCCGCGACCCGCGCAGCGGGGCCAGCCGGGAGCGGTTCCCGGCGGCGATCTCGGTGGGGACCAACCCCACGTTCCAGGGCAGCCGCCGCACGGTCGAGGCCTACGTGCTCGACTTCGACGGCGACCTCTACGGGGAGCACGTCGGTGTCGAGTTCGCCCACCGGCTGCGCCCGATGGCCGCCTTCGCCGACGTCGCGGGCCTCCTCGCCGCCATGGCCAAGGACGTCGAGGACACCCGCACCGTCCTCGGTCTGTGACACCGTCGTCCTCCGGACGGCACCGCTGTGCCACCGTCGTCCTCCGGACGGCACCGCCACCAGGAGCCGGCCCCTGCGCCGCTGCGCCGCCGCGTCACGCCTGCGCGGGTACCTCCGGCCCCCACTCGGCGCGACCGTGCCCTCCCCGCTGGTAGTCTCGACGCCGGCCGTGCATCCACGGCTGTGTGAGAGCTGCCCTCGTGAGTCAGACCGGGGGCCACACGTGACCCGCCCAGGAGGCGAACCATGGCGCTCGACAGCGCGACGAAGCAGCAGATCATGACCGAGTACGCCACGGTCGACAAGGACACCGGTTCGCCCGAGGTGCAGGTCGCGATGCTGTCCCGCCGGATCAGCGACCTCACCGAGCACCTCCGGCACCACAAGCACGACCACCACAGCCGGCGGGGCCTGCTCCTGCTGGTCGGCCGGCGCCGCCGGCTGCTGAACTACCTGGCGAAGACCGACATCAACCGCTACCGGTCGCTGATCGAGCGGCTCGGCCTGCGCCGATAGCACGTCGAGGGGACCGCTCCGGGCAACCGGGACGGTCCCCTCTCTCGTGCGGCACCCGCCGCACGGGCCACGGCCAGCCCGCCCCACGCGTCCGTCGCAGAGGGCCGGTCCTCGGTAGTGGCCCCCGGGACGCCCCGACGACAGGGGAGTGGATCCCCGTCCGACGGGGAACCAGGAACGCCCGAGGGCTTCGATCGAAGACCGGTCGCCCCGGACGCCGACGGCGTGCAGCGCCGTACGAGGAAGTCGCACCCGGCAAGGGGCCGGCTGCGACCAGACGAGAGAAGGACAGCGTGTCCGCACCCACCACCAGCGGCCCGATCGCCGCCGAGTTCGACCCCGAGGACGGGGTCACCACCGCCACCGCGGTCATCGACAACGGCAGCTTCGGCAGCCGCAGCATCACCTTCGAGACCGGCCGGCTGGCCAAGCAGGCCGCCGGCTCGGTCGTCGTGACGATGGGCGACAGCATGCTGCTGTCGGCCACCACGGCCGGCCGGCAGCCCAAGGAGCACTTCGACTTCTTCCCGCTCACCGTCGACGTCGAGGAGCGCATGTACGCCGCGGGTCGCATCCCCGGCTCGTTCTTCCGCCGCGAGGGCCGGCCCTCCGAGGACGCCATCCTCACCTGCCGGCTGATCGACCGCCCGCTGCGGCCGACCTTCGCCAAGGGCCTGCGCAACGAGGTCCAGGTCGTCATCACGGTCATGGCCCTGGACCCCGAGCACCTCTACGACGTCATGGCCATCAACGGCGCGTCGGCCTCCACCCAGCTGTCGGGCCTGCCGTTCTCCGGCCCGGTCGGCGGCACCCGCGTCGCGCTCATCCGCGGCCAGTGGGTCGCCTTCCCGACCCACGCGGAGCTGCAGGAGGCCGTCTTCGACATGGTCGTGGCCGGCCGCCTCCTGCCGGACGGCGACGTCGCGATCATGATGGTCGAGGCCGAGGCCACCGAGAAGACCATCGAGCTCGTCGCCGGGGGCGCCAGCGCCCCGACCGAGGAGGTCGTGGCCCAGGGCCTCGAGGCCGCCAAGCCCTTCATCAAGGCGCTGTGCGAGGCGCAGTCCGCGCTGGCCGCCAAGGCCGCCAAGCCGGTCGCGGAGTTCCCGCGCTTCCTGGACTACCAGGACGACGTGTACGCCGCCGTCGAGTCCGCCGCCCTGACCCGCCTCGGCGAGGTGCAGGCCATCGCGGGCAAGCAGGAGCGCGAGGAGGCGACCGACGCGCTCAAGGACGAGGTCAAGGCCTCGCTCGCCGACCAGTTCGAGGGTCGCGAGAAGGAGGTCTCGGCCGCCTTCCGCGCCGTCACCAAGAAGGTCGTCCGCCAGCGGATCCTGCGCGACAAGGTCCGCATCGACGGTCGCGGCGTCACCGACATCCGGCCGCTGTCGGCCGAGGTCGAGGTCGTCCCGCGCGTGCACGGCTCGGCGCTGTTCGAGCGCGGCGAGACGCAGATCCTGGGCATCACCACGCTGAACATGCTCCGCATGGAGCAGCAGCTGGACACGCTCTCGCCGGACAACCGCAAGCGCTACATGCACAACTACAACTTCCCGCCGTACTCCACCGGCGAGACCGGCCGCGTGGGCTCGCCCAAGCGGCGCGAGATCGGCCACGGCGCGCTCGCCGAGCGGGCGCTGCTGCCGGTGCTGCCCGACCGCGAGGAGTTCCCCTACGCGATCCGGCAGGTCTCCGAGGCGCTGGGTTCCAACGGCTCGACCTCGATGGGCTCGGTCTGCGCCTCGACGCTGGCCCTGCTCAACGCCGGTGTGCCGCTCAAGGCCCCCGTCGCCGGCATCGCCATGGGCCTGGTCTCCGACGAGGTCGACGGCACCACCGAGTACGTCGCGCTGACCGACATCCTCGGGGCCGAGGACGCCTTCGGTGACATGGACTTCAAGGTCGCCGGCACGCGGGACTTCGTCACCGCGCTGCAGCTGGACACCAAGCTCGACGGCATCCCGTCCGACGTGCTGGCCCAGGCGCTGACCCAGGCCCGCGCCGCCCGCCTGCACATCCTCGACGTGATGAACGAGGCGATCGACGCCCCGGACGAGATGAGCCCGTACGCCCCGCGCGTGACCACGGTGCGCATCCCGGTCGACAAGATCGGCGCGGTCATCGGCCCCAAGGGGCAGATGATCAACGCGATCCAGGACGAGACCGGCGCCGACATCACCATCGAGGACGACGGCACGATCTACGTCGGTGCCTCCGACGGCCCCTCGGCGCAGGCCGCGGTGGACCGGATCAACGCCATCGCCAACCCGCAGATGCCCAAGGTGGGCGAGCGCTTCCTCGGCACGGTCGTCAAGACCACGCCGTTCGGCGCCTTCGTCTCCCTGCTCCCGGGCAAGGACGGGCTGGTGCACATCAGCAAGCTCGGTGGCGGCAAGCGCATCGGCAAGGTCGAGGACGTCGCCAACGTCGGCGACAAGATGCAGGTCGAGATCACCGACATCGACGCCCGCGGCAAGATCAGCCTCGCGCCGGTCGCCGCGGAGGGCGCCGAGGCCCCTGCCGAGGCGCCGGCCGAGCCCGCCCCTGCGGGGGAGTGACCACGACGGATCTGATCCGGGCCGGGGTGGGTGCCGCTTCTCCGGGAGCGGCCCCCACCCCGGTTCCCGTCGGGACGACCGCGCTGCTCGACCTCGACGAGGTCGGCGGCCGGGTGGAACGCACCGAGCTCCCCGGGGGGCTCCGCGTGCTCACCGAGACGATGCCGGGGGTGCTGTCGGCGACCCTCGGCATCTGGGTGGGCGTGGGCTCGCGCGACGAGACGCCGGCCGTCGCGGGGTCGTCGCACTTCCTCGAGCACCTGCTGTTCAAGGGGACGACGTCGCGCGGGGCGCTGGAGATCGCCACCGCCATGGACGCCGTCGGCGGTGAGATGAACGCGTTCACCGCCAAGGAGCACACCTGCTACTACGCCAACGTGCTCGCCAGCGACCTCCCGCTCGCGGTCACCCTGCTGGCGGACCTGGTCACCTAGGCGACCAACACGGCGGCGGACCTGGAGTCCGAGCGCACGGTGGTGCTCGAGGAGATCGCGATGCGCGACGACGAGCCCTCGGACGCGGTGCACGACCTGTTCGCCGAGACCCTCTACGGCGACACCTCGCTGGGCCGCTCCGTGCTGGGCACCGTGGAGTCGATGGAGGCGCTGACCCGCGACGACGTCGACGGCTGGTACCGCTCCCGCTACGCCGCCCCGTCGATCGTCGTGACGGCGGCCGGGCGGGTGGACCACCAGCAGGTGCTCGACCTGGTGACGACGGCGTTCGGCGACCGGCTCTCCGGCGCTGCGCGACCCGCACCGCTGCGCACCGGCGACGTGGAGCTCGTCCGGCCGGCGCACCGCACCGGCCTGATCTCCCGCCGGACCGAGCAGACGCACCTGCTGCTCGGCACGCCGGCGATGGGGCGCCTCGACGAGCGCCGCTACACCGCCGCCGTCCTGGACGCCGCCGTCGGCGGTGGCATGAGCTCGCGGCTGTTCCAGGAGATCCGCGAGAAGCGCGGGCTGGTGTACAGCGTCGGTTCGGCGCTGACCCACTACGCCGGCGCCGGCGCGTTCTCCGTCTACGCGGGCTGCTCGAAGAAGCGCGTGCCCGAGGTGCTGCGGCTGGTGCGCGAGGAGCTCGGACGCGTCGCCGCCGACGGGCTCACCCCCGAGGAGGTCGCCCGCGCGCGCGGGCAGCTCAAGGGCGGACTGGTCCTGGGCCTCGAGGACACCGGCTCGCGCATGAGCCGGCTCGGCAAGAGCGAGCTCTCCTACGGGGAGTACGTGCCGGTGCGCGACGTCCTCGCGCGCATCGAGTCCGTGGACGAGGGGCAGGTGCGGTCGGTGGCGGCGGAGCTGTTCGGCCAGGAGACCTGCCTGGCCGTGGTCGGCCCGTACCGCGAGTCCGACCTCGACCGGCTCTGACCCGGCCGATGCGGACGACCCGGACCGCGCTCCCGCAGGCGGCCTTCGCCGTCGCGCTGCTGGTGTCCGCCGTCGTCCTGTTCCTGCCCTCCTCGGGGGTGCCGACCGCGCCCCCGGGGACCGACAAGGCCGTCCACCTGCTCGTCTTCGCGACCCTGGCCGGGACGGGTCGGTGGGCCGGCAGGCCCCCGGTGCCGCTGGGCTCGGCACTCCTGGCCTACGCCGCGGTCAGCGAGCTGGTGCAGGGGCTGACCCCGATCGGCCGGTCCATGTCGGCCGCCGACGTCGTCGCCGACGTGGTGGGGATCGTGGTGGGGCTGCTCGCGTGGGAGGCGCTGACGCGCCGGGCGCGCTGATCCGGTGCCTGTCTTGCGCCGGGACGCCGCGCCGGGAAACCTGACCGCGTGACCACGACCGCGCCCCACCAGCAGCCTGCCCCCGCCGACCGGGAGTCCCCCCTGATCCCGGTGGGGGTGCTCGGCGCCCGCGGCCGGATGGGCACCGAGGTGGTCAAGGCGGTGAACGACGCCGACGACCTCGAGCTGGTGGCCATGGTCGACGACGGCGACTGGCTGTTCAACGTGGCCGACGCCGGCGCCCAGGTCGTTGTCGACTTCACCCGTCCCGACGTGGTGATGGACAACATCCGGTTCTGCATCGACAACAACATCCACTGCGTCGTCGGGACGACCGGCTTCGACGAGGCCCGCCTGGCCACCGTGGCCGAGTGGCTGGAGCCCAAGCCCGAGCTGGGCGTGGTGATCGCCCCCAACTTCGGCATCGGCGCGATCCTCCTCATGCGCTTCGCCCAGGAGGCCGCCCGCTTCTTCCCGTCCGTGGAGGTCGTGGAGCTCCACCACCCGAACAAGGTGGACGCCCCCTCGGGGACCGCGGTGCGCACCGCGCGTCTCGTGGCATCGGCCCGGCGGGCGGCCGGGCTGCCGCCCGCGCCGGACGCGACCAGCGAGGAGCTGCCCGGCGCGCGCGGCACCGACGTCGAGGGCGTGCGCGTGCACGCCGTCCGGCTGGCCGGTCTCGTGGCGCACCAGGAGGTGCTGTTCGGGGCGGCGGGGGAGTCGCTGACCCTGCGGCACGACTCCTTCGACCGCGCGTCCTTCATGCCGGGCGTGCTGCTGGCGGTCCGGGAGATCGGGCGGCGCCCCGGTCTCACCGTCGGCATCGAGGGGCTGCTGGGTCTCTGAGCGGGGGGACGCGACGGATTGCCGGGGCGCCCACGCACTCAGAGAGGACGGTCTGACCAGCGTCGACGCACACCGCCGACGCCGCCGGCGGCAGCGTGTCGGGCGTCACGGCGCCCCCGGTTTGACGTCCGGTGGAGCGCCCGTGTAACTTTCTCTTTGCGCCGCGCGGCCCGGGAGGGCCGCCGGACCGGGGCCTGCGGGTAGCGGGTGCAGCGGAAACCGGCGTAGAGTTGGACATCCAGCCAGGGACGAAGCCCGGAAGGGTCGAGTTTCTGCGCGTCCGCTCCTTGAGAACTCAACAGCGTGCCGAAAGTCAGTGCCAAGTAATACCCCGTGCCGGCCCTTTTGTGGGTTGGCTGGGATTCCTTTGGT
>NZ_SSXB01000086.1:0-16843 GCF_021698995.1 Blastococcus sp. KM273129
GTGCGGCGCCGGGGACGCGGGCCCCCGGCTCGCGGTGGGCGAACGTGTCGCGCACCGGACCCGGGGCCCGGCAGGTTGTCTACGTTGGGGCCGCGGTTCAGCAGGCAGCCGCGACGTGCCGGGCCCCGGGTCCGGTGCGCGACACGTTCGACCACCGCGAGCCGGGGGCCCGCGTCCCCGGCGCCGCACAGCGGTAGATTGTCCGGGCGGCCCGTCGTCCGGGTCCGCCGAGAGGAGCCACTGTCCGTGACCACTTCCGACCTGCCCGCCGAGGGGCAGCCCGACGTGTCGACCGAGGGCACCGAGGCACCCTTCGACGACGTGATCACGCTGTCGACCTCCACCGACGAGGACGGCGCTGTCACGGTCACGGTCGTCGGCGAGGTGGACACCTTCACCGCTCCCGTGCTCCGTTCGACCCTGGACAGCCAGCTCGAGCAGCAGCCGCGTGAGCTGGTGATCGACCTGTCCGGCGTCCAGTTCCTGGGCTCCGCCGGTCTCGCCGTCCTCGTCGAGACGCAGAAGTCCGCCCGCAGCCGCGAGGTCGCCCTCCGGCTGATCGCCACCACGCGCGCCGTCACCCGGCCGCTCGAGGTGACCGGCCTGATCGACCTGTTCACGATCGCCGACGCCCGGTAGAGCACCCAGTCCCGACGAGGGCCCCCGCCGCACGGCGGGTTCTAACGGTCGCTGCAACACCCGTTCACTTCGGGAGTTGCAGCGACCGTGTCGTCTCGGGACAAGCCGACCGATCTCCATGACTGGGCGCAGGCCAAGATCAGGTTCTTCACCTCGTTCGATCGGACCGGCAGCGTCACCGCCTCGGCTGCCGAGCTGGGGATCAATCGCAACACCGCCTTCGGCTGGGCCCGCGCCGCTGGATTGAGATCCACTCGGCAGCGGGCTGGGCATGCCGGCCGGGCGGAATACGACCGGCTGCGGTCGGCGGGCGCTTCCCGGCCAGAGGCGGCGGCCGCGGCGGGAGTGCATCCGCGCACCGCGCGGGACTGGGACCGCGGGGTGCGCAAGCTCAACAACCGGCGCTTGTATCCCGATGGTCGTCTGGTGGACTACGCGCGCGGAAAGATCACCCACCAGCCGGTTCCTCCGGCGCTGGAGAAGATGCTCGATCCCCGGTTTCTGACGTTGGTGGAGCGGGAGCAGATCGCCGATCTTCGGGCGGCCGGCTCGACCATGCGGGCCGTCGCGACCGCGCTGGGCCGGCCGGGATCCACGATCAGCCGGGAACTGGCCCGCAACACCGATCCTGACGGCACTTACCGGCCTTATGCAGCGCACCGCGCTGCGGTCGCTCGCCGGGCCCGGCCCAAGCCGGCCAAGCTGGCCATCAACCAGGCGCTGGCCGACTACGTGCAGGTCGGGCTGGACCTGCGCTGGTCGCCGGAGCAGATCTGCCACGCTCTGCGCATCGATCACCCCGACGAGGCGGAGATGCGGGTGTGCCCGGAGACGATCTACCAGGCGATCTACGTGCAGGCCCGCGGTGGCCTGCGCCGCGAGGTCGCCACCGCGCTGCGCACCGGCCGGACCCGCCGCAAGCCCCACCGTGACCCGGCCGCACGCACCCCGAGGTTCGCCGACCCGATGGTGATGATCTCCGAGCGGCCGGCCCAGATCGAGGACCGGGCGGTGCCCGGGCACTGGGAGGGCGATCTGATCATCGGCGCCGACGGCGCCTCGGCGATCGGCACGCTCGTGGAGCGCGCCACCCGCTACGTGATGCTGGTCCACCTACCGGCCGGGCGCACCGCCGAAGCCGTCCGTGACCAACTTGTGGCCACCGTGGCCACCCTGCCCGCGCATCTGCGCGGCTCGCTGACCTGGGACCAGGGCGCGGAGATGGCCGCTCACCGATCGTTCACCGTGGCCACCGACATGCCGGTCTACTTCTGCGACCCGGCCAGCCCCTGGCAGCGCGGCAGCAACGAGAACACCAACGGGCTGCTTCGCCAGTACTTCCCCAAGGGCACCGATCTCTCGCTGCACGGGCCGGCCGATCTCGAACACGTCGCCCAGCAGCTCAACGGCCGACCACGCAAAACGCTGGGCTGGGAAACCCCAGCCCAGCGCCTGCGTGCTCTACTTCAACCGCCTCACTAATCAGCGGTGTTGCGACGACCCCTGGAATCCGCCCACAGCGGCGGGGGCCCTCGTCGTGCTCAGGCCGAGAGCAGCCGGCAGACGGCCTGCTCGAGCACCTTCTGGGTGTCCCGGTCGGCGTCCGCCTCGTCCGCCTCCTGCAGCGCCTCGGCGACGGTCTCCCCGTGCTCGAACCGGTCGACGACGCGTGGGTCGACGTAGCTGGCCTTGCAGACCGCGGGCGTGTTGCCCAGCTGCTCGCTGACCCGCTTGTAGGCGGCGGTCACCACCTTCTTGCGGGCGGTCTTCGACGCCGGCGGGGGCGACTCGGCCAGCGCGGCGGCCATCAGCACCGTCGCCGTCCAGGTGCGGAAGTCCTTGGCGGAGATCTCCGCGCCGCTGATCTCCTTCAGGTAGGCGTTGATCTCCGCGCTGGTCACGTCCCGCCACCCGCCGTCCTCGTCCTGGTACGCGAGCAGGTCCTCCCCGGCCTCGGCCGGGCGCTCCAGCAGCTGGCGGACGACGGTGGCGGTGGGCCGGTCGGTGATCTCCACCTCGCGCTCGATCCCGCCCTTGGCGACGTAGGAGTAGAACGTCCGCTCGCCGCGCACCGACACGTGCGCCCGCTTGAGGGTGGCCAGGCCGTAGGTGCCGTTCTCCTCCTCGTACTGCTCGCTGCCGACGCGGAAGGCGCCGAGGTCGAGCAACCGGATGGCGGTGGCCAGCACCCGGTCGCGGGTGAGCCCGCGGGTGCGCAGGCCGGCCCGCACCGCGTCGCGGACGTCGGGCAGCTGGCGGGCGATCTCCAGCACCCGCTCGTGCTTCTCCGCGTCGCGCCGGGCGCGCCACTCGTCGTGGTAGCGGTACTGCCGGCGCCCGGCGGCGTCGACCCCGGTCGCCTGGATGTGGCCGTTCGGCCACGGGCAGATCCAGACGTCCTTCCACGCGGGCGGGATCGCCAGCCCGCGGATCCGGTCCAGCCGGTCGTCCTTGATCAGGCTGCCGTCGGTGTCGTAGTAGGCGAACCCCCGCCCGGCCTTGCGACGCCGGTAACCGGGGCCGTGCACGTCGCTGCGCCGCAGTCTCACGGGCCGTCCATGGGCACCGCGGGCGGTCCGCAAACGCCGCGGTACGGACCGTCACACCTCAGCGGAGGTCCACCAGCCCGCCGAGGCCGCTGATCTCGAGCACGTGGCGGGTCACGCCGCCCTCGGGGGCGAGCACCCCCAGCCGCCACGACTCGTCCCGGGCGATGCGGGCCATGGCCAGCACCACGCGGACCGCCGCGCTGCTGAACAGGCCGACCTCGCACAGGTCGAGCTCCATCGGTGTGGCACCACCGTGGCTGGCCTCCAGCATCCGGATGCGCAGCTGCTCGGCGGCGGTCGCGTCGATCGCCCCCGCGGCCCGCACGACCGGGCGCGGGCCGTCGCGGTCGACCACCACGTCGGCGCCCTCGACGGCGCGGTGGGGGCCGGTCTCCTCGTCGGGGCTCCGCCGCAGCCGGAAGCTCAGCGTCACCGTCGTGCCGTGGTCCTCGACGAGGGTGACCCCGTCGACCAGCTGCCGCATGATCAGCAGCCCGCGTCCCCGGTCGCCGGGGTCGCGGTCCGGCGGGCGCCAGGTGCCCTCGTCGTGCACCGTCACGGTGAGGACGCCGTCGACGTCGACCTGGGCGGTCACCGTCATCGGGCCGGGCTCGACGCCGCGGTAGGCGTGCTCGGCGGCGTTGGCGCAGGCCTCACCCACCGCGACCATGACGCCCACCCGGTCCTGCTCCCCCATGCCCAGCCCGGTCAGCCAGGCGTTGAGCCGCCGGCGCACGCCGGGCAGCGCCGACGGCACCGCGGGCAGTTCCAGCCGCAGCGCCTCCTGCGTCGTCGCCCGCCGGTGGGCGACCAGGACGGCGACGTCGTCCAGCCACCCGTGCGGCCGGCGCGCCCCCTCGGCGATCGCGCCCGCGAGCCCGGCCGCCGCCTCGACGTCGAGGGCACCGGGCTCGTCCAGCACCGCGCGCGCGGCCGCCCCGAGCCGCTCCAGCGCCGCGGCGGGCGGCTCGTCGAGGCCGGTGACCGCCCCGTTGGAGAACAGCACGAGCGTGTCGCCCTGGGCGAGGTGGATCTCGTGCACCGGGGCCGGGGCACCGGGGAGGCTGCCGAGCGGTGGCCGGGGCGTCACCGCCAGGAAGGCGCTGCTCCCGTCCCCCTGGACCACCAGGGGTGCCGGGTGCCCGGCCGCGGTGTAGACCAGGCGGCCGGTGGCGGCGTCGAGCACACCGTAGAACACCGACGTCCCCTCGACGTCCTCCATCTGGGCCGCGAAGGCGTCCAGGGCGCCGAGCACCGCCGCCGGTTCCGGGTCGCCGAGCAGGGTCGAGCGGAGCGCGCCGCGCAGCCGGCTCATCGCACCGGCCGCGGCCACCCCGTGGCCGACGGCGTCCCCGACGACCAGGGCGATCTGCCCCTTCCCGAGAGGCACGGCGTCGTACCAGTCGCCCCCGGCCGCGGAGAGCTCGGCGGCCCGGTGGTAGCTCCCGGACAGGACGACGTCGGGCAGCATCGGCAACGCCGGCGGCAGCAGCGCCTGCTGGGCGCGCTGCACGTCGTCGGCGGCGAGCGCCTCGATGACGAGGAAGGCACCCGGCCGGCCGTCGACCGCCACCGGCCGCGCCGTGGCCGTCGCCAGGGGACCCCCGGGACCGAGGGCGCCGCTGAGGGTCTCGACCTGCCCGGCGCGCACCGCGGCGTCCACCAGGTCGGCCAGCGGGCGGCCGGAGAGCTCGGGCAGGCCGCCGCGGCCGGTGTCCAGCCCGCGGGCACGGGCGTTGGCCCACAGCGGCTCCGCTGCGTCGGCCGCGAGGAAGAACAGGGCGTCGGGCGCGGACTCCAGGGCAGCGAGCACCACGGCGGAGCCCTCGACCAGGGCGCTGTCGACGGGAGGTGGCAGACTGCCGGGACCGGTGCTCATCTCGGGCCAGCAAACCGCAGGGTCCGGGCGGCGGCAACCGCGTGCCGGGGCCGTGGAACCCGTGGCCCGGGCCACGTTTCGCGGTCGGCCAGCACCGGGTAAGCAAGCACCTTGTGCACCGACCGGGCGCCTGGTCCGGGCCCTCCGGGGCCGGGCGGCGCGACACGGAGCACCGCCGCGCCTCGAGGGTCGAGCGCGCCGGGAACGAAGGAGCGGACGACGGATGGTCGACTCGAGGGGCCCCCTCGCGCAGGACGGACGGCGCGCGGAACGACTGGAGCTGCGGGTGCCCACCACACCGACCCAGCTGCCCGCGGTGCGGGCCATGGCCGGTGACCTGGCGATGCGGATGGACTACGACCTCGACGCGGTGGAGGACCTCCGCCTCGCGGTCGACGAGGCCTGCGCCACGCTGTCGACGATCGTCCTGGACGACGCGCCGCTGACCGTCGTCTTCGAGACCACGCGGGCCGGCCTGCACATCAGCGCCTGGGTGCCCACCGCGGACGGCACCGAGGTCCCCACCGACGGCTTCGGCTGGGCGGTGCTCGCCGCGCTGGTCGACTCCGTCGAGGGCCGCCGGGCCACCGAGCGCGAGATGCCGGGCGGTTCCGGCGGCGACGAGCCGGTCGCCGTCATCTCCCTCGCCAAGTACCTGCCGGGCCAGCACCCGGCCGGGGTGGGCAGCGACGACAACCTCTCGGTGGCCCGATGAGCAGGTCGGCCGCCGCCGACTCCGTCGAGGAGGAACCACTGGACGCCACCGACGGCACGCCGGTCGCCCCTGCGGCGGGCGAGCCGGTCGACGCCCCCGAGCAGCCCACGCCGGCCGCCCCGGGCGGGCCGGCCGAGGACGCCGCCGAGCCGGACGCCCCTCCGCTGTCGGAGAACCGGCGCCGGGCCGAGCGGACGGCCCCGCTCTTCGCCGAGCTCGCCACGCTCGACAAGGACGACCCGCGCCGCGAGCGGCTGCGCGAGATCCTGGTCGAGGAGCACCTGCCGCTCGTCCGGCACTTCGCCCGGCGGTTCAGCAACCGCGGGGAACCCTTCGACGACCTCCTCCAGGTGGGCACCCTCGGGCTGATCGCGGCCATCGACCGGTTCGACCCGACCCGCGGCGTGGAGTTCCTGTCCTTCGCCGTCCCGACGATCACCGGTGAGATCAAGCGGCACTTCCGCGACCAGGGCTGGTCGGTCCGCGTCCCGCGGCGCCTGCAGGAGCTGCACCTGTCGCTCAACGCGGCGGTGGGCGAACTGGCGCAGAAGAACGGCCGCGCGCCGACGCCGTCGGAGCTCGCCGAGCACCTGGGCATCCCGCGCGCCGAGGTGCTGGAGGGCCTGGCGGTCGCCAACGCCTACCGCAGCAGCTCGCTGGACGAGCGGCTCTCCGGCGAGGACGACTCCCCCACCCTGGCGGCGACGCTGGGCGAGGAGGACGCCGCGCTCGAGGGCGTGGAGTACCGCGAGTCGCTCCAGCCGCTGCTGGCCACGATCCCGGCCCGCGAGCGGCGCATCCTCATCCTGCGGTTCTTCGGCAACATGACCCAGTCGCAGATCGCCGCCGACATCGGCATCTCGCAGATGCACGTCTCCCGCCTGCTCAGCCAGACGCTGGCCAAGCTCCGCGAGGGCCTGCTCAAGGACTGAGCACCTCGTCGTCCTCCGGACGACACCGCGGCCGGGTACCGTCCCGGCCGCCGCTGAGCCGCTGCGTGGTCCGCGGCAGGAGGCCTCCGGCCCCCGTGCCGCGGACCACCACGGCGAGCTAGGACCGCGGGGGCAGCTGTGGCGGGCCGTCCGGGGCGTCCGGGTCGTCGCTGCCTACCCGGTTGCGCGGATCGGCCGCCGGCCCGCTGTCCTGCACGTCCTGGGTGACCTGGGCCAGGGGCGGCGGGGTCGGCACCGCGGGCGCGGTGTCGCTGATGCTGGACAGCTCGATCTTCGCCTCCGGCTGGTCGGCGGCCCGGGGCAGCTGCGACTCGAACCAGGAGCTGGTGTCCAGCCCGCCCTCCTTGGCACCGCCGCCGCCGTCGCCGGAGGGCTCGACGTCCATCCAGGACGTTCCCTCCTGGGCACCGCCCAGGTTGGCCAGCCCCTCGAGGGCCTTGCTGAACTCGCTGGGCACGATCCACATCTTGTTGGCGTCGCCCTGCGCGATCTGCGGCAGCGTCTGCAGGTACTGGTAGGCCAGCAGACCCTGGTCGGGCTTGCCGTCGTGGATGGCCTGGAAGACCGTCTCGATCGACTTCGCCTGGCCCTGCGCCTGCAGGTAGAGCGCGGCCCGCTCACCCTCCGCGCGCAGGATGCGGCTCTGCCGCTCGGCCTCCGCCTCGAGGATCGCCGACTGCTTCTTGCCCTCCGCGGAGAGGATCGCGGCGGCCTTCTCACCCTCGGCGGTGGTGATCGCCGACTGCCGGGCACCCTCGGCCTGCAGGATGATGGCGCGCTTGTCGCGGTCGGCCCGCATCTGCTTCTCCATCGAGTCCTGGATCGACGGCGGCGGGTCGATGGCCTTGATCTCCACGCGCGCCACGCGCAGGCCCCAGGGCCCGGTGGTGCCGTCGAGGACCGAGCGCAGCTGGCTGTTGATGCCGTCGCGCCCGGTGAGCGCGCCCTCGAGGTTCAGCCCGCCGACCACGTTGCGCAGCGTGGTCGTCGTCAGCTGCTCCATGCCGGTGATGTAGTTGGCGATGCCGTAGACGGCCAGTCGCGGGTCGGTGACCTGGAAGTACACGACGGTGTCGATGCCGACCTGGAGGTTGTCCGCGGTGATCACCGGCTGCGGCGGGAAGGAGACGACCTGCTCGCGCAGGTCGATCGTCGCGCGCACGCGGTCGACGAACGGGACGAGCACCGAGAGGCCGGGCGAGAGCGTGCGGCTGTACCGGCCGAGCCGCTCGACGACCTTGGCCTGGGCCTGGGGGACGATCGTCACGCTCTTCGCGATCACGATGATCACGAGCACGGCGACGACGATCAGTGCGATGAGCGCCGCATCCACGGCTGGCTCCCTTCGTCGGGGGTCACCGTCGATCCTGCCCTGCCGGGTCCACCCGGGTCAGCACCCGGGGGGACGACGTTCACTCCAGCGCGTCCCCCACGACCGCCGTCGCGCCGTCGACCTGCATGATGCGCACGGTCTCGCCGACGGCGAAGGACTCCGCGCTGTGCTGGCTGCGCGCGCTCCACTCGTCGGCACCCATCCGGATCCGGCCGCCCGAGGCGTCGACGTCCGCGGTGACCACCGCCGTCCGGCCGATGAGCGTGTCGACGCCGTCGAGCTGCAGCGGTGTGCGGTCGGTCAGGTGCTTCTTCGCGATCGGCCGCACCGCCACCAGCAGCACCCCCGAGATGACGATGAAGGTGGCCAGCTGCAGCCACAGCGCACCGCCGAGCAGCGCGACCGTCATCCCGCCGACGGCCCCGCCGGCCAGCATGAGCAGCACCAGGTCGAGGGTGAGCATCTCCCCGACCGCCAGCGCCCCGGCCCCGATCAACCACAGCAACCACGCCATGCACCGAGTCTGGCAGAGCTCCGGGCCCCGGACGCCCGCCTGCGGAGCCACCGCGCCGTCGTAGCCTCGACCGGTGCACGACTTCCCCGCCGGCCGGCTCGCGGTCTGGGCCACGGCCTGGCTCGGTGGCCGCGCCTCCTACGACGCAGCACTCGACGCGATCACCGGCGACGCCGCCCACCGGGTGACCGGCCTGCCCGGGACGGGGGCCGCCGTCCCGCTGGGGGAAGCGCTCACCGCGCTGCGGGGGCTCGGCGAGCGGAGGCTGCGGCTGGTGCTCCCCGCCCCCGGCGACGTCCGCGGCCTGCCGGCCGTGCCAGGGCTCGCGCCGCTCGGGCTGGAGGCAGGGCAGGTCGCCGTCGGCGAGCGGGTGGTGCTGGTGCCCGAGCCGATCGGCCCCGAGGTCCTGCAGTGGACGGCGTTCCCGCTGGACGGCGCCCCTGCCGCGCCGCCGGCCGTGGAGGGGACGCTGCGCGCGGCATCCGGGGCGCTGGACCTGGCCATGGGCGACGCCGCCCGCACCCTGGCCGACCTGGACCTCGCCCGGTGGCACCCCGAGGTGCCCGCGCTGCTGGCCGACCTCGGCCGGCCGGTGCGCGGGGTGGCGCTGCCCGACGACACCGATCCGCTGGCGCTGTCGCTGCTGGCGCGGGGCATGCGGCTGGCCGCGGTGCTCGACCTGGCGCTCGCCGACGCCCCCGGCGGGGCGGTGACCCACCGCCAGGCCGCCGCCCGCGACGAGGCGCTGCGGCCGCTGTCGACCGCCGTGCGGGAGGCGCTCACCGCCGTCTGCAACTGGATCCCGCGGTGACGGGGGCCGGCTCCGCCGCCCGCGAACCGGGTCCCGCGGTGACGCCGCACCTCGTCCCCGCGCGGCGGCGTCGACCCGCCGGCGCACGCTCCCCGGGCCGGACTCGCGCTCCCCGGGGGCTGCAGCACCCCGGCAGGACGCCCGGGGAGGAGGCGGATCAGCTCGCCGGTCGCGCCGGACGCGGCGGGGTGTAGCAGCAGAACGCGGGGCAGTTGGTGCCCAGCCGCGGTTCCCCGCCGGCCCGGCGCTCCTCGAGCAGCTCGCGGAGCGCCGTCACGAAGGCCGGGTGCGTGCCGGCGGTGGCCGCCCGCGCGAAGGCCAGGCCCAGCCGCTCGGCGGTCTCCTTCGCCTCGTTGTCCAGGTCCCAGATCACCTCGAGGTGGTCGCTGACGAAGCCGACGGGGAAGAGCACGACCGCCTGCTCCCCCGCCTCGGCGAGCGCCTCCAGGTGGTCGTTGACGTCGGGCTCCAGCCACGGCACCGACGGCGGGCCGCTGCGGCTCTGCCACACGAGGTCGAAGGGCCGGCCGGGGGCGGCGAGGGCGACGACCTGCTGCGCGGCGGCCTGCAGCTCCGCCTCGTAGGCGTGCCCCTCCGGCCCGGCGACGGCGGCCATCGTGTCCGGGATGCTGTGCGCCGTCGCGACCAGGCGGGCGGAGCCGCGCACGTCGGCCGGCAGCTCGGCGAGCGCGGCGGCGAGGGCGTCGGCGTTGGCCCGCACGAAGCCGTTGGCGTCGAAGTAGTGCGGCAGCTTCTCCGCGGTCGGGCCACCCGGCGCGGCGGCGTCGCCGGTCAGCGCTGCGCGGGCCCGGGCGATGTCCTCGTGGTACTGCCGGCACCCCGAGAACGAGGCGTAGGCCGAGGTGGCGAGCACGTAGGCGTGCTGGATGCCGTCGTCGGCCATCTGCTGCCAGACGTCCTCGACGTAGGGCGCCCAGTTCCGGTTGCCCCAGTAGACGGGCAGGTCGATCCCGGCTGCGCGCAGCTCCGCCTCGAGCGCCGCCAGCAGGGCCTTGTTCTGGTCGTTGATGGGGCTGACGCCGCCGAAGTGGTGGTAGTGCTCGGCGACCTCCTCCAGCCGCTCGCGCGGGATGCCGCGGCCGCGGGTGACGTTCTCGAGGAACGGCATCACGTCGTCGTGGCCCTCGGGGCCGCCGAAGGAGAGCAGGAGCAGCGCCTCCCGCCGCCCGGGCGGGGCGGGCTCGGCCGACGGCGGGACGCCGCCGTTGTTGCGGACGGCCAGCGACGGGTCCTCGTCGGGACGCTGGCCGGCCGGGGTGATGTCGACGATGGCGCGGGGCACGTGGGTTCTTTCCTGTTGCGGGGCGTCGCCGGATGCACTCACACGCCGACGGCGTGGAAGCCCCCGTCGACGTGGACGATCTCGCCGGTGGTGGCGGGGAACCAGTCGGAGAGCAGGGCGACGACGGCCTTGCCGGCGGGCTCGGTGTCGGTGACCGACCAGCCCAGCGGGGCACGCCCCTCCCACGCCTCCTCGAACTGCTTGCTCCCCGGGATGGACTTCATCGCCATGCTGCGCAGCGGCCCGGCGGCGACGATGTTGGACCGCACGCCCTGGGGGCCGAGCTCGCGGGCCACGTAGCGGCTCACCGACTCCAGCGCCGCCTTGGCCGCGCCCATCCAGCCGTACACCGGCCAGGCGACGGAGGCGTCGAAGGTGAGGCCGACGACCGAGGAGGGGTCGGCCAGCAGCGGCCGGCAGGCCTGGGTGAGCGAGGCGTAGGACCAGGACGAGACCTGGAAGGCGGTCGCGGCGTGCTCCCAGGCGACCTCGGGGAACCCCTCCCCCATCGCCTCCTGCGGCGCGAAGCCGATCGAGTGGACGACGCCGTCGAGGGAGTCGAACCCCTGCTCGCGCAGCCGGTCGGCCAGCGTGGCCAGGTGCTCCGTGTCGGTGACGTCCAGCTCGACGACGGCGGCCTCCTGCGGCAGTCGCTTGGCGATCCGCTGGCACAGCGACAGCGCCCGGCCGAAGTTGGAGAGGACGACGGTGGCCCCCTGCTCCTGCGCGAGCCGGGCCGTGGCGAAGGCGATCGACGCCTCGGTGAGGACCCCGGTGATCAGGACCTTCTTGCCCTCGAGGATGCCGCTCATCAGTGCCCCATTCCCAGTCCGCCGTCGACCGGGACGACCGCCCCGGTGATGTAGCCCGCCGCATCGCTCGCCAGGAAGCGCACGACGCCGGCGATCTCCTCGGCGTCGGCGTACCGGCCCAGCGGCACCTGCCCGAGGATCTCCTTCTGCCGGGCCTCGGGCAGCTCCGCGGTCATGTCGGTGGTGACGAACCCGGGCGCGACGACGTTGGCCGTGATGCCCCGGCTGCCCAGCTCGCGGGCGATCGAGCGGGCCAGCCCCACGAGCCCCGCCTTCGACGCGGCGTAGTTCGTCTGGCCGGCCGAGCCGAGCAGCCCGACGACCGAGGACACGAAGACCATGCGGCCGGAGCGGGCACGCACCATCTTGGCGGCCGCGCGCTTGGAGACCCGGTACGCGGCGGTGAGGTTGGCGTCGAGGACGTCGGTGAAGTCCTCCTCCCTCATCCGCATGAGCAGCCCGTCTCGGGTGATCCCGGCGTTGCTCACCAGCACCTCGACCGGGCCCTGGCGCTCCTCGACCTCGGTGAAGGCGCGGTCGACGTCCTCGGCGCTCGTGACGTCGCAGCGCACGCCGAACAGCCCGTCAGGGGCGCCGCTGCCGCGGTGGGTGACCGCGACCGAGTCCCCCTGCTCGGCGAAGGAGCGGGCGATGGCGAGCCCGATCCCCCGGTTGCCGCCTGTCACCAGCACCGATCTGCCCACGTGCCACTCCCCTGCCGTGCCGTCGTCCGGACGAACCTATCCCGTGGTCGCGGGCGGCACCGCCTACCGGCCGGTAGGACGAGGAGACGACGATCACCGGTGGTCCCTTGCCCCGCCGTACCCCATCCGGAAGAGTCGGCCGGGTCGCGGCACCGCGGCCACGAGCAGTGGGCGAGGGATGACGCAGGACGAAGCGGCTCAGACGTACGCACCGGGCAAGGCGGAAGGCACCCTGACGGGGCTCGGCTTCGCGGATCCGGACGGGAGGTCCCGGGGGGAGAGCCTCGGCGAACGCCTCCTCGGCTCCCTCCTCGACCGGGCCCACCTCATGCCGCCCCGGCTGGTCGGGCCGCTCGTCGCCCAGGAGATCGCCGCGATGGGCGGGAGCGACGTCGCCATCTACCTGCAGGACTTCGAGCACGCGGTCCTGCGGCCGCTGCGGGGCGCCGGCCTCGGCGGGCGACCGGAACCGATCGACGGCAGTTACGCGGGAACGGCTTTCCGCACCGACAGCCCGTGCGAGGTGCCGCTGCCCGGGGGCGGCATCCGCCTCTACATCCCGATGCTGGACGGCTCCGACCGGGTCGGGGTGCTGGGGCTGACGCTCCCGCAGGTCGACGACAACGACCGCCGGCTGGCCCAGCGGATCGCGGGCCTGACGGCCGACCTGGTGGTGACCAAGTCCGGTTACACCGACACCTTCGCCCGCACCCGCATGTCCTCCCCCATGAGCCTGTCGGCGCACCTGCAGTGGCAGATGCTCCCGCCGCTGGTCATGACGACACCGGACATCGCCCTGGCCGGCGCCCTCGAACCGGCCTACGACGTCGGTGGCGACAGCTTCGACTACTCCCTGGACGAGCACACGCTGCACCTGGCGGTCTTCGACGCCATGGGTCACGGGGTCGAGGCGGCGACGATGGCGACCCTCCTCATCGCCGCCTACCGCCACGGCCGGCTCAGCGGCAGCGACCTGCCCGACATCTACGCGGAGATGGACGCGGTCATGGGCACCTCCTTCCCCGGCCGGTTCGCGACGGCCCTCGTGGGGCGCCTGGAGACAGCGACCGGACGGCTGACCTGGGTCAACGCCGGCCACCCGCCCGGCCTGCTCATCCGCGGGGGCCGGGTCATCGGCGAGCTGGCCGGACGGGTCAGCCGGCCGGTCGGGTTCGGCGACGCCCGGCCGCACGTCCACTCGACCACGCTCCGCCCGCGGGACCGGGTGCTGTTCTTCACCGACGGCGTGGTCGAGGAACGGCTGGAGGGCGGCGCCCAGTTCGGTGAGCGGCGGCTGCGGGAGTTCATCGAGGCCAACGCCGTCCACGAGCTCCCGCCGGCCGAGACGGTCCGCCTGCTCTCGCACGCGTTGCTCCGGGGACGCGGCGGACGGACCTCGGACGACGCATCGCTCCTGATGGTCGAGTGGTCGGGCCCGCCCCGCGATGACGAGCTGGCCCGCGACGTCCCGACCGCGGTGCCCCCCGGCACCGTCCTCGGCTAGCTCCGCCGACCGGGGCGTCGACGGGGACGGGGTGCGGTGGGTCGGCCGGCCTGGTTGGGTGGGACGACCGCCCGCTCGTGCTCGACCCGACCGAGAGCGGAGCCCTCACCGTGACCGACCTCCCCGCGCCCCGCTCACCCGTGGCTGGGCGGGTCGGCCGGCGCGCCACGCCGGCGTCCCCGATGTCGTCGGTCGCGTGGGGCCAGAGCGCCCTGCCGCACGCCCACGACTGCTGGCAGCGCGTCCTCGGCACCCTGCGGGACGTGGGCCGGGCGCGTTCGGAGGTGCGCCGCCGGCTGGCCGACGCCGCAGCGTTCGGAGATCCCGCGGACCACGAGGAGGCGGCCGAGCGCATGGTCCTGGGGTTGGACGAGCTCACCTCCAACGGCCTGCGCCACGGTCGCCAGCCCGTCGGCCTCCGCGTGTGCACGCTCCCCGGGCACTGGCTCGTCGACGTCACGGACGCAGCCTCCGACATGCCACCGTCCCCGAGCCCGGGCCGCCCGGCCGGCCAGGGCGGTTACGGCCTGTTCATGATCGCGGCCTACGCCACCGCGTACGGGTGGGTCCCCGAGGAGCACTGCAAGCACGTCTGGGCGCTCTTCCCCCGGGGCTGAGGGCGACGCGCCGGGTGGCGACCGCTCGCCGGCGGCTCAGCCCCGTCGGCGCCGCCGCAGCCGGCCGCCGCCGTACAGCGCCCAGAGCACCAGCAGCGGCTGGAAGAACAACCGCACCAGCCGCTTGCGGTCGGTGTCGAGGCCGAACGCGTCGGTGCCCTCGACGTACTGCGCGACGTTGCCCGGGAAGACCACCACGAAGAACGCCGCGAGCAGCGCGCCGACGAGCCGACGCTTGCGCGGGAGCGCGACGAACGACGCCCCGAGGGCGATCTCGACGACGCCCGACCCCAGCACCGTGAGGTCCTCGTCGACCGGGAACCAGGCCGGCACCTGGGCGCGGAACTCCTCGCGGTGGGTGGTCAGGTGCAGCACGCCCGCGGTCACCATGACCGCGCCGAGCAGCAGGCGGGCAGCGGTGCGGGCGGCGGAGCTCATGGCCGGACGGTAGCCCCGGGGACCGGACCGCGCGTTGACAGGCGGGGCCGGCCGCCCGTAGACAGCGATCATGGCTGACGACGTCTCGCGCCGGGTGGCGCTCACGGTGACCGACGGCGTGGCGACCGTCCGGCTGGACCGGCCCGAGAAGATGAACGCGCTGGACCCGGCGATGTTCGCGGCGATCCTGGCCACCGGCAAGGAGCTGATGACCCGGGACGACGTCGGCGCGGTGGTGCTGACCGGCGCCGGCCGGGCCTTCTGCGCCGGCCTGGACTTCGGCTCCTTCGCGGACATGGCCGAGCGTGGGCAGGAGCGGACCCGCGAGCGCGAGGCGACCGCCCCGGAGCCGCTGGGCGCGGCCCGCGCGCTGGCCCAGCAGGTGGTGCACGTGTGGTCGCTGGTCCCCGCCCCGGTGATCGCGGCGGTGCACGGCGTGGCGTTCGGCGGTGGCCTGCAGATCGCCCTGGGCGCCGACATCCGGCTGGTCGCCCCCGACGCGCAGCTGGCGCTGATGGAGGTCCTCTGGGGCATCGCGCCCGACATGTGCGGCACCCAGCTGCTGCCCGAGCTGGTCGGCCGCGACGTCGCCAAGGAGCTGGCGCTCACCGGGCGGAGGGTGTCGGGCACCGAGGCGGTGCGGCTCGGCCTGGCCACCCGCGAGGCCGCCGACCCGCTCGCCGCCGCGCTGGAGCTGGCCACCGAGATCGCCGGGCACAGCCGCAGCGCCACCCGGGCGGTCAAGCGGCTGGTCGACCTCGCCGGCCGGGTGCCGCTCGCCGAGGGGCTGGCCGCCGAGCAGGCCGAGATCGGCGCGCTGATCGGCTCCCCGGAGCAGGCCGCCGTCGTCCGGCGCCGGCTGGAGGGCCGGGGCTGAGCTCCGGGCTACCGCGGCACCAGCACCGACCAGGCGTGGTGCGCGAGCCGCCAGCCACCGGCCCCGGGCACCTCGCCGAGCTCCCCGTCGGCGTCGACGGGCACCGGTCCGCCGGAGATCCGCACCTCGCGACCGCGCAGCAGCAGCACGTCCGGCCGGTCGAGGTGCCGCCCCGCGGTGAGCGCCGCCGCATAGGCCGCTCGCGCGACCGGCCCGGTCGCCGCGCAGACCACCACGTCGGCGAGGCCGTCGTCGGGCCGCGCGTCCGGGGCGAGCGCGGTGCCGCCACCGATCGTCGCGCCGTTGCACACCCCGACCATGAGCACGGGCTGGTCGCCGTCGGCGGCCCAGCCCTCCGTCTCGTGGACGGCGACCCGCCCGTCGACCTCCACGCGCAGCGGCCAGCCGGTGTCCCCCAGCCCGGCGATCGCGGCGCCGACCGGGTAGGCGACCGCGCCGAGCCGCTGCTTGAGCCGGTGCGCCTCGGCCGCGGCCTCCGCGCCCACCCCGGCGTGGACGGCGTTGACCACCACGGCCCCGGCGTCGTCGCGCAGCAGGTCCAGCCGCCGCGGCACCCCGGCCAGCACGGCGGCGGCGCCGTCGGCCGGGTCCAGCGGCAACCCGAGCGTGCGGGCCAGGTCGTTGCCCGTGCCGCACGCGATGATGCCGACCGGCTCGTCGGCCGAGAGCCGCCCGGCCCGGTCGAGTGCGGCGACCACGGCGTGCACCGAGCCGTCGCCGCCCAGCACCACGACACGGGAGCCGGGGTGGGCGGCCAGCGCCTCGTCGAGGTCACCGGCGTCGGCGGTCGCGGCGACGGCGACCTCGCCGCCCGCGCGCAACCCGGCGACCGCCGCCTCCACCCGGTCGTCCTGGGCGGTCCCCGCCGCCCGGTTCACCACGAGCAGCATCTCCGGGTTCCCGGACATCGGGCCTCCTGCCTGGTCGGACGGACGGCTGACCGTACTGGCCGCACCGCACACCCCTCCCAGCGCCCCGGACGGAGATCGCTCAGCTCGTCCCCGGCCCGCCTCCGGGGGGCCGGACCAGTCGACGCCTCGGGGCTGGGCGCAGAACTGTCGCAGCCCGTACGTATGTTCGAGCCGTGCCCACCGCCGAGCTGAGACGCAGCCCTCTCGAGGGCGCGCTCGTGGGGTGGCTGCTGGAGCTGCGGCCGACGGTCGCGCGGTTGCCG
>NZ_SSXB01000087.1:0-16693 GCF_021698995.1 Blastococcus sp. KM273129
GCGAGCCGGTCAGCCTGATGGTCGCCGACCGCGAGGGTCTGGTCCTGCTGCGGCTCTGCGACGACGCGGGGATGCGGCGCTCGCTGGACGCGGTGCACCTCGCGCCGGGCTTCTACTACTCCGAGCGGCAGGCCGGCACCAACGGCCTGGGCCTCTCCCTGGCCGACCGCGCCCCCTCGCTGGTCCGGGCGGCGGACCACTACTGCGCCGAGCTGCGCGGCTACACCTGCGCGGCCGTCCCCGTGCTGGACCCGGTCAGCGGCGAGCTGGCGGGGTCGATCAACCTCACCACCTGGTCGGAGAGCTCCTCCGAGCTGCTGCTGGCCCTGGCCCAGGCCGCGGCCGGCGCGACGAGCGGGCTGATGCTGGCGCGCTCCACCGGGCGGCGGGCCGGATCGGCGCCCCGTGGCGAGGTCTTCCGGGTGGTCCCCGGGGCCGCCGACGAGGAGGATCCGTGCGTCTCCCCCGGGTGGCGGTCGGCCCTCGCGGCGGCGCGGGCGGCCGACGCCGCGGGCCGGGTGGTCGCCGTCGTCGGTGAGCCCGGGGTCGGCAAGTCGACGCTCGCCGTCCTGGCGCGGCGGCGGCGCCCGGGGCCGGGCCGTCGGGTCCTGCACGCCCGCGCCCCCGCCGACGACGGCGCCGCGGCCTGGCTGGAGCTGTGGACCCCGGAGCTGCGCGACCCCCGGGTGCACGTCGTCGTGTCGGGCACCGAGCGGCTGCCGGCGTGGGCGGCCGAGGAGCTCGCCGCCGCCCTGACCGCGGCGCGGCGGACCGACGGCCACCCGCAGCCGTTCGTCCTGACCAGCCGGGAGTACGCCGCGCTCCCCGCGCCGCTGGCGCTGCTCGTCGACGCGGTCGTCGAGGTGCCGCCGCTGCGCCTGCGCACCGAGGACGTGATGGCGGTGGCGCACGCCGTCGCCCGGGCCGAACGGCACCGCCCGGTCGGCTTCACCGCCCGGGCGGTGCGTGCGCTGACCGGCTGCCCGTGGCCGGGGAACACCCGCCAGCTGCGCCGGGTGGTGCGGGAGGCCGTCGCCCGCGCCGACGTCGTCGACGTCCACCACCTCGCCGCGGAGGTCCTCGACGGCGGCTCCCGGCCGCTGAGCCGCCTGGAGCGGCTGGAGCGCGACGAGATCGTCCGGTGCCTCACCGAGCCGGGCACCACGGTCACCCGCGCCGCGCAGGTGCTCGGCATCGGCCGCGCGACCCTGTACCGCAAGATCGCGCACTACGGCCTGGCGCTGCCTGACGCACCGGGCTGACCGCGGGCCGGCTCAGCGGTGGGCGGCCGCGCGGTGGCGGGCCAGCACGTCCATCCCGAAGTCGGCCGCGGGGTCGCGCCAGACCGAGTGCGCGTGGTTGGCCCCGCGCTGGGTGTTGTCCCACTCGACGAGCAGCCGTGGTCCCTGCACCCGGTAGTAGTGCGGCGCCCCAGGCTCCGTGGGCCCGGCCCAGGCGACGTGCACCGCGTCGAGGACGGTGTCGTCGTCGTACCTCCGGGACGGCGACACCCCTTCGGGCACGCGGTCGAGGTAGGTGCCCAGCAGCGCCCGCAGCAGCCCGCGCTGCTCGGTGTCGAGCTCCGCGGCCGCGACGCCCTTCGGCTCGGCGCTGTAGGCGACGGCCGAGTGCTCGGTCTCCCCGTACCCGGAGGCCTCGTCGATCGCGTCGCTCACCGCCTGCAGCCTCGCCTGCTCGTCGTCGTCGGGGAACCGCGCGTCGCGCCAGATGCCGGCCAGCGGGACGATCCGGTCGCCCGGGGCGACGCTGGTGCGGTTGGCGGTGACCAGGTCCGACGGTGCCCGGTCCAGCAGCACGGCGCGGCCGGCCAGGTCCGGCGGCAGCGAGCGGACCAGGTCGCGGGCGAGGTCCTCCACCCGGCCGAGCGGTCGGTTCACCGCGCCACCGAGCAGCGGGGACGCCGCCGGGTCGGCGCCCAGGAAGCACGGCGTGGTGGCGACGACGGCGCCGTCGACGACGAGGTTGTTCAGCGACACGTGGTGCCCGCCGAACCGCCACCCCCACGTCCCCCGCCCGCCGGGCTCGCCGAACACCCGAAAGTGGTAGAGCCCCGGGTCACGGCCGCGGTCGCGATCGAAACGGGCGACGAAACCCTCGGCCTGGTCGAGCACGTTCTCCAGGCCGATGACCGTCGCGACGGTGACGTACGCGGGCGTGGACAGCCCGGAAGCCACCAGGCGCATTGCGGCCCGCTGCTGCGCCGGCCGCTGGGCGTGGAAGGTCAGCCCGCCGTGGTCGGTGGGCGTGTAGAACCAGCGCCGGCGCTCGGCGTCCGACGCGTCGTCGGCAGGAACGGCGCCCGAGGCCTGCGCACCTGCCATGCAGGGATGCTCCCCCCGGGCCCGGCTCCGCGCCGGTCGGGTCCCGCCGTCGGGTCAGCGCCCGGAGACCCGCCGCAGGGACCTGCGGGCCGCGACACCGGTCCGGTCGGCCCTGGCCGGCCGGCGGTCGCGCCGCTCTCCTGGCAGCCATGACCACGATCCAGGCCCAGCCCTCCTCCAGCCCTTCGCCCCCGCGTCCGGGTGCCCTGCTGATCGACGAGGTGATGC
This sequence comes from Blastococcus sp. KM273129, assembly GCF_021698995.1. Lineage (NCBI taxonomy): Bacteria > Bacillati > Actinomycetota > Actinomycetes > Geodermatophilales > Geodermatophilaceae > Blastococcus > Blastococcus sp. KM273129. The sequence goes on from NZ_SSXB01000087.1 coordinate 2,571, forward strand.
CCCGGTTCGACGCGAACGTCGTCCAGCACGTCGTCGTGAACGCAGATCCGCGCCATACCTACCGGGCCGTGCTGGACGCCGACCTGATGGACGACCGGCTGACCGGGCTGATGGTCTCCGCCCGGGACCTGCCGAACCGGCTGCGCGCCGGGACGCGTTCCGGGGAGGGGCCGGCGGACGGGGCCGAACCCGGCGCCCGCCCCAGCTTCCGCATGGGCGACCTCGCCGGCGCCGGGTCTGGCTGGGTGGTGCTCCGGGACGAACCCGGGGTCGAACTGCTCGCCGGTCTGGTCGGCCGGTTCTGGCAGCGGGACTACGGCATCGTGCCGGTCACCGCCGAGGAGTTCCTGGCGTTCGACCGCCCCGGCTACGCCAGGACGCTCGCCGGCCTGGTGCTGCACCCGTACGGCGAGGGCCGCACGCTGCTGACCTACGAGAGCCGCACCCGCTGCACCGACGACGCGGCCCGGCGGCGCTTCGCCGCCTACTGGCTCGTCCTGCGGCCCTTCGTCCGCCTGATGCTGCGCGGCGCCCTGGTGTCGATGAAGCGCCACGCCGAGCACGGCCGGTCCCCACGGCCGACGACGAGCTTCGCGCCGCTGGGACCGGTCGGGTCCGGCACGGAGGACGCCCCGCCGTCGGGCGGCTGAGCGGCGCCGGCCCCGGTGCAGCCGCCCCGGGGCCGGGTCACGAGGCCACGGGGCGGATCTCCGCCCGGTCGGCCCCGCCGGTGGACAGCACCGTAGCGGTGGTGCGCCGGGCCGTCTCGAAGACCGCTGACCGGCGCCCGGCGTCCATGACGTCCGGCCCGATGACGGCCAGGTCCTCCGGGGTCGGTGCGAGCACCCGGACCCGGCTCCCGGCGGCGGTCAGCCGGTCGACCTCCTTCTCGAGGCGCCGGGTTGCGTAGGCCCGGAGCGTGCCCTCGAGCCGTGCCCTCGCCCCCCGGCGGGGGTCCCGGCCGGCGAACGCCATGGGCGCCAGCACCACCACCTCGTCGAGGCGGTCGCGGACGAGCACGTCGGCGTTGGTGACCGACACCCCACCTCCGTCGACGTAGCGCCGCCCCGCGATGGCCACCGGCGGGTAGTACCCGGGTGCCGCGCACGAGGCCATGACCGCCTCCGGGAGGGCTGCCGCGGGCGAGCCCGGCCGGCCGAAGACGACGCGGCGCCCCGAGTCGAAGTCCATGGTCACCACCCAGGTCCGGGGCCGATCGGGCCACCCCGCGCCGCCCTGGTGCTCGGCCACGAGCTCACCGACCGGCCGCACCGAGCCCCGCCCGCGCGGCGCGAGAGCGGCCGCGGTCGTCATGAGCGTGTGCCGGCCGGGGCTGCCCAGGGCCCGGGCGGCCAGGGCCAGGTTGCCGGGCAGCAGGACCGGGAACGGGACGTCCCCGACGGCGCGGTGCACGTGGTCGTCGACGTCCAGGGCGTTCACCGGCTCCGTGCCCTCCACCTCCACGCTGCCGCCGGAGAGCCGCCGCACCATCCGCTGCGACGGCACCCCGCAGCCGATCAGCGCGGCGAGCACCGATCCTGCGGAGGTGCCGACGACGACCTCGACCCCCGCGGGGTCGTATCCCTCCACCTCCTGGAGGGCCACGAGGGCGCCGAGCGCCCACGCGCCTCCCAGGGCGGCGCCGGCCCCGATCACCAGACCCCGGCGCGCCGCCGGGTCCGCCGGCAACCGCTCGGTGGCCGGGCCGCGCGGCTCGCCGGTCGCTCTCAGCACGAGGGCACCTCCTCCGGTCGGCTGCCGTGCCACCAGCGTCCCGCCGGGCGGGCGGACCGGCCGGAGGACAACGGCTGCCGTCGCGCGCCGGGGGTCCCGGGCCGGCCGGGCCGGTCGGCCTCTCAGGGAGAGGCGTGCAGCAGGCCGAACGTCGCACCGGCGGGGTCCTCGGCCACGGCGAAGGGCATGCCCGACACCGTGGTCACCGGTACCAGCACCGTGCCACCGAGTTCGCCGACGCGCGCGCACGCCCGGTCGAGGTCGGCCACCCCGAAGTAGGCGAGCCAGTAGCTGGGCACCTCGGCCGGGACCGCGGCGGGCATCGCCAGCAGCCCGGCGACCGGTTCGCCGGCCCGTTCGAACACCCGGTACCCGTCGGCGGGCGGTCCCGCCGTCCAGCCCATGAGCACCGTGTAGAACGCCTCGCTGGCCGCGGGATCGCGGGTCTGGATCTCCACCCAGGCCACCGCGCCCGTCACCCCTCGGGCCGGTGCGGGGCCGCCGGAGGGCTCGATCAGGCCGACCACCGCACCGGCGGGGTCGGCCACCACCGCGATCCGGGCACCGCTGGGCACCTGCGTCGGGGGCTGCAGTGCCGTCGCACCCAGGTCGCCGGCCCGCTCGAGCGCATCGGCCGCGTCCGCGACGCCGAAGAACGGCACCCAGGCCGGGGCCGGGCCGCCCGCCGCCTCCGGCGCCATCATGCCCGCGACCGGGCCGGCGCCGACCGAGCCGACCACGTACCGGCCCACCGGGGTGTCGGCGGACTCCAGTCGCCAGCCGAGCAGGTGGGCGTAGAAGGAGGCCGCGACGTCGACGTCGGGGGTCGTCAGATCGAGCCAGGCGACCGTCCCGACGGTGGCGAGGTCAGCGGGCAGCGGCACCCCCGGGACCAGCGGCGCACGGTTCGGGCCGGGGCGGTCCGTCCCACGCGAGGGTCGATCCGGTGACACCCAGACCCCGCCAGTACTCGTTGGGCGCGTCGTCGGTCCTGGCGAACCAGATGAACGGGCCGACCAGGAGGAAGAGCCCGGGGAAGGACCACACCCCGGTCAGCGCGCTCACCGGCTGCTGATGACCCCGCCGCTCGTAGAGCTGGCCGACCTCGTTGCTGAGCAGGAACGGGGAGACGATGCCGAAGACGATGCTGATCAGGAGGGCCAGCACCCCGCCGAGCCCCTGCCCGCTGTGCCGGCGCATCTCGTCGTGCACCTGGTGGTAGCAGACGAAGGCCCAGATGCCCAGCGTGACGACCACCAGCAGGATCGTCGTGCCCGTCGGCCGCATGCGCCCGGGCTCACCGGTCGGCCGCGGGAACAGGGCGTCGTCCGGAACGCCCGGCACCGCCCCGGGACCCGGCTGCTGCGGGATCCTGGGCTGCTGCCCGGACGCGGCACCGGGGGCCACCGGCCCGCGCGGCGGCGGAGGGGGCGTCGACTGCGGCGAGGTCATGGTCCTCCTCGTTCCCGGACCAGGGGCCTGCTCACGTCGTCCGGGGCCCCCCGGCGCGTGCCGTGGCCAGCCCGGCGCCGAGCACGACGATCCAGAGGACGACGGGGTAGACGATCCAGCGCTCCACCCCGCCCTCGCCGAGCCGGTCGAAGACGGCCAGGTCGCCCAGGAACGTGTAACCGAGCAGGAAGGTCAGGGCGACGCCGCCGAACACCACGTGCAGCGGGCGCAGGACCCGGGCCGACAGCCGGGCGGTGGCGATCGCCGCGACGCCGCCGCACAGGAAGGTGGCGAGCGAGACCAGCTGGTGCACCGCCATCACCGTGTTCCCCGGGAAGACGCCGACACCGATCATCCCGATGCCCAGCCCCAGCACCGGGACGGTCGCCACGAGGCCTGCACGGGAACGGTGCAGGAGCACCGCGGCGACGGCGATGAGGGCGCCCGCGACGACCATCGTGGTGTTGAAGATGGCGGCCGAGGGCTGCCGCACGACGTCGTCGGGCCGCATCGCCGCCAGGTCGCTCACCGTGTTCCGGTGCAGGTCGTAGACCGCCGGGTAGAGCGCCTCCGCGGTCATGATGGCGAGCACGACGGCCGAGCCGGCGACCACCAGGAGCAGCCCGGCGACGCGGCGGTCGGCGGACCGCACCGGCACGCCGGCGGCCGGCTCGGGTCGGTGGCGGGTGTCGGTCATGGCACGGGTCCTCCTCGGGTGGCGGTGGCTGAGGCCGCACCCACCGTGCCCGGCCGGCCGGCCGGGGCGCAGGGCCGGACGACCCACGCCGACGGGACGGTCCGCCCCTCGGGTCCCCCACCTGCGCGCGTCTCAGGCCCCGACCGCCTCCGGAGGCAGGCCCTCGTCGTGCCGGTGGGTGCCCAGGTGCAGCAGCAGCGCGCCGTCCCGGTCATGGGGCGTCGCCCCGGGAGCACCCTGGTCCGGGGTGCCGTAGGCCCCGGTGGCGCGCCGGCCGAGGGCCACGATCACGAGCAGCTCGACGACCAGGCCGGCGGTGATGACGAGCAGCCACTCCATCCCGTCCCCCTGCCGTCGCCCCCCGGGGGCGGGAGCGGCGAGGCTCCCGGCCCTCCGCGTGCAGTGTCGACCGGCGCCCCCCGGCCCGGACCGGGTCTTTCGGTCCCCGCACCCGGGCCCGGCGCCACACGGAGGCGTGACCTGGGGCCGCAGCGCCCGGAGGCCGCGCCGGCGACTCTCGGGACAGCCCACCGGACCGGCGACCGCAGGCCCCTGCGCCGCCCCCGGCGCCCGCACGGAGGGAGCCCCCGCTGCCATGCGATCGCACCCCACGGCCCCGGCGGCGCGCCGGTGGCGTGACCTCTCCCCCCGGCGGCGCGCCCTGCTCGTCGCCCTGGGTGCCGTGCAGCTCGCCCTGGCGGCCGCCGCCTGGACCGATCTCGCCACCCGTCCGGCCGGCCGGGTGAACGGCAGCCGCCGCCGGTGGGCGGTCGTCATCGCGGTCAACTGGGTGGGGCCGCTGGCCTGGTTCCGGTGGGGGCGGCGCTCCGCGGGGTGACGGCTACCGCAACGGAGCTGCGTCCCTCGCAGCAGGGCCCCCGTCCGGGCTGCGTGGTGCCGGTCAGCGCGTCCAGCGGCGCACCGACGTGCGCCGGGCCGCCTTCCAGGCGTCGGCGAGGCGGCGCCGGTGCCCCGCGCCGCGGGCCTCCTCGAGCGCGTGCAGGCGGCCGTAGAGGAACGCGGCACCCGTGGACGGGGTGGTGGCCGCGAGCTCGCGGAGCCGCTGCCGGGTGAGGACGGAGTCCTGGTGCTCCCCCAGCGCCTCCTGCAGGGTCTCCATCGCCCGGGCGAACGCGCCCGCGTCGTCCCCGAAGACGCGCTCGACCGACTCGCCGGCGTAGCGCGCCGCCTTCGCCTTCTTGCGCGCCGCGTGCAGCAGCTCATCGCGCGCGGGCCCGGTCGGGTGCGCGTCGGCCTGCTCCACCAGCCGGCGGACGGCGGTGAAGCTGCGGCCCACCAGGCGCGGCAGCTCCTCCTTCGCCCGGCCGGCGGCGCGGTCGGTGGTGGGTGGGGCCCCGACCAGCTCGTCCAGGGCCGCGAGCAGCCGGTGGTAGCGCTCGCCGTCCAGGTCGGCCAGCAGCCGGTCGTGCGCTGCGCGGTGCGCCCGGCCGAGCTCGGCGAGCACCTGCTCGGCGGCGGGCCCCGCTTCGTCATCGGCAGCCAGGACGGCGGCCACCCGGTCCCGCAGCACCTCCGCGTCCCGCGCCGCCCCGAGCTCCGCCGCGAGCCACGTCAGCTCGCCGCGCAGCGGCCGGACCACCGCTGCCTCGAACAGCGGGGCGAAGGTGGTGAGCGCGCTGCGCAGCCGCCGGGTGGCCACCCGCATCCGGTGCACCGCGTCGGGCAGGTCCAGGCGGGCCGGCAGGTCCTGGGCGCGGATCTGGTCCACCTGCTCGCGCACGTGGGCCAGGACGACGGCACCGGCCGCCGACCTGGCCTTCAGCTTCTCGGGGCGCCGCGCCGCGGCCCCCCGGGCGTCCCCGCCCAGGACGCGGTGCAGCGCCGACGCCGCCGGCCCCGCCGTCAGCCCGCGCTCCCCCAGCCCTGCCCCGATCTCCCCGAGCACCTCGGCCGAGCCGTCGACGAGGCGGATCTCCCGCCACGCCGTTCCGGCGTCGTCCGCCTCGCGTCCGTCCACCGGCAGCCGCCGCGCCGCGACGCGGTCGTCGGCCACCTCCGCGAGGACCGCACCGGTGGCGTCGACCAGGCGGCGCAGGCTCCGCTCGGTGGTGACCTCCGCGACCGGGACGAGCGCCGCCCCGCCGCCGTGCACCCGCACCATCGCGCGGATCCGGGCGGGGACGGTGCGCGTCCCGCGCCCCGGCGGCAGGGTCACCTCCGGCCGGGCCCCGCCGCGCGCCGCACCCAGCAGCTGCCACCCGGCATCGTCCCCGCCCCGGCGGCGGCGCACCGTCACGCCGGCCGCCGTCAGGCGCAGGTCGGGGGTGTCGAAGTACGTCGCGACGAGCTTCTGCCGCACGGGCCCGCCCTCGGTGACCGCCGACGCCGGGTCGGCGGCGCCGCCGGCGTGCACCAGCTCGAGCAGCGGGGGCAGCTCCTCCGCGTCGTCCGTCTCGAACGCGGTCCCGGCTCCTGGCTGAACGGAGGGCATACCGAAGATGTACCGCACACCGACCGGGGAAGTCGGGTCGTCGCCGGGCAGCGCCTCGCGTCGACCTCCGACGTGGTGCCGGACACACTGGCCGTCGTCGGGACCGACCGGACGGGAGCACCACCATGCGCCGCTGCCTGATCGTCGCCAACCAGACCCTCTCGGCCGAGGTGCTCGGCCGCACCGTGCAGGAGCGCCTCGCGGCCGGGCCGCACCGGTTCTTCCTCGTCGCGCCGGCCACCCCGGTGCCCGAGGAGTCCGACGGCCCGGGCGCCTACGCCGCCGCGGGACCGTCCGCGGAGGACCGGGCCTTCGCGCTGGCCCGGCAGCGGCTCGACCGGGCGCTGGACCGGCTGCGTGGGCTCGGCGCGGAGGTGGACGGCGAGGTCGGCGACCCGGACCCGCTGCAGGCGGTCCGCGCCGCGCTGGGGCACTTCCCGGCAGACGAGATCATCGTGTCGACCCTGCCGCGCGGGCTGTCCCAGTGGCTCCGCCGCGACCTGCCCGCCCGCCTCCGGAGGGCCTGCGGGATCCCGGTCACCCACCTCGCCGCGCAGGCGGGGGGTGACGCGCACCCCTGACCGGTCCGGTCGGGAACCGCGGCGGGGCCCGGGCGCGTTGCTCAGGCAACCGGCACCCCGCCCTTCCCGAGGAGCACCATGACCACCCTGCCGCCGACCGATCCCGCCCTCGCCCTGGAGCTGGGGGAGCTGGGTGACGGGGGCGAGCTGTCCTGGCTGACGTCGCTGGACCCGGCGGTCCTCGCCGTCCTCGGCGGCACGCTGCTGGTCCTCCTCCTGGTGGCGGCGCTCGCCGGGTGGCTGGTGCTCCGGCGCGTGCGGCGCAGCCCGCTGGTGGCGCGGAGCCGGGAGCTCGCCTCGCGCGGGCGGGAGCTCGGACTGCAGGGGGCGACCGCGGTGGCGGCGCGGCGCCTCCCGCCGGGCTCCCGGCGCACCGCGGCGGAGCTGCAGCTCGAGGTCGCCCGTGCCCGGGACCGGCTGCGCCACCACGTGGTCACCGCCCGCGCGGCCGGCGCCCACCTGGGTGAGATCCCGGAGCTGCTGCCCTCCCTCGAGGCCGAGGGCACCCGCCTGGAGCAGCGCCTGCGCCAGCGGGCGCTGGCCGCTGACCCGGCCGACCGGTCCGACGTCGAGCCCGAGGCGCGCGACTACCTCGCGACCGTCGCCGACGTCTGCGACGCGGTGCTGGAGGCGGAGCGTGCGGTCTCGGCCGCGCGCCCGGTCACCGGCGTCACCGATGCGGTCGCCGCCCTGCGCGCGCACACGAGCGCCTACCAGGAGCTCACCGCGCCGCCGGCCCCGCCCCGGCTGCCGTCGCCGGCACCGGAGACCCCCGACCGACGGTGAGCACCGCCAGGTAGGCGGCCAGCCCCAGCACCAGGCAGCCGGCGATCGCCGGGAGGTAGGAGCCCGAGGCGTCGACGGCCGCGCCGGCGACCGGGGCCCCGACGGCGCTGCCGATGCCGGCGCTCGTGTAGAGCACCCCGAGCAGCCCGCCGAGCCGGGTGGTGCCGAAGCGCTCGGCCACGACCGCGGGCCCGATGGCGACGAACCCGCCGTAGCCGACGCCGAGCACCACGGCGAAGACGACCAGCACGCCGTACCCGCTCCCCAGCCACCACAGCGCGAAGCTCAGCCCCATCGTCAGGAAGCACCCCTGGAAGGCGCGCAGCGTGCCGACCCGCGCGGCGACCACGCCCAGCAGCAAGCGGCCGGCGGTGCTCGCCAGCCCGATCACCCCGACCAGGGCGGCCGCCGCGACCCGGTCGACGCCCTGCTGCACCGCGTAGCCGGGCAGGTGCACGAACGGGACGAAGAGCGCCACGGCCATGAGCCCCGAGGCCAGGTACAGCCGCCGGTAGTCCGGGTTCCGCACCGCCTCGCGCAGCGTCAGCGCGGCCGGGCCGGACGCCACCGGTGCGGGCTGCACGACCAGCGCGCACAGCCCGAGCACCACCGCGCCGCCGAGCCCCAGCACCAGGTGGGTGGTGCGCCACCCCACCTCGCCGATCAGCGCGGCCGCGAGCGGTGCCACGGCGAGCGTCCCCAGGCCGATGCCGGTCACCGACACCCCGACCGCCAGGGTGCGCCGCCGCTCGAACCACCCGCTGACAACCGCGACCATCGGGACGTAGGCGCAGGCGACCCCGATGCCCACGCCCAGGCCGTAGGTGACCAGGCCGATCCACAGCTCCCCGGCCAGCGACGTCGCGGTCAGCCCGGCGCCGAGGGCGACGGCGCCGGCGAGCAGCACCCGGCGCGGGCCGTAGCGGTCCACCGCGACACCGCTGAGCGCGCCCAGGCCGAAGTAGGTGAGCGAGGTCAGGGCGAAGAACGCCGACGTCGCCCCGCGGCCGGAGCCGAACTCCTCCGCCATGGGCGCCAGGAAGGCGCCGAAGGAGTAGGCGATGCCGAAGGTGACGAACATCCCGGCGAACGCCGCGGCGACCACGCCCCAGCCGCGGGTGGAGTCGACCGCTGCCGGGGGGCGCATGGTCCCGGACCATACGAGACGCCCGGGACCTCAGGGCCGGAAGGGCAGGACCACCACCTCCGAGTCCTGCGACGGCGGCTCCTCGTCGAACTGGCTGTCCACCAGGAGCAGCTTCCCCCGGGCGACGTCCGCGGTGGTCAGCACCCGCTCGGGGTCGGTGGCCACCTCGGTGACGACCTGCGCCGCGGTGGCGTGGCGGTCCAGCCGCAGGTAGGTGAGCAGGCGCGGGAAGTTGCGGACGGCGACGAGCGTGCGCCCCTCGACGACGAGGCCGTCGGCGGAGGCGAGGTCGGCGTCCGCGGTGTCGACGAGGGTCGGCGCCGCCGTCGCCAGGTCGAAGCGCCACAACTGGCCGGCCGCGCTGTGTGCCACCACCAGCGACCGGCGGTCGGGCGCCACCTCGATGCCGTTGAGCCCGAACGTGCCCGGCTCCTGCGGGATGGCGGCGGTCGCGTCCGACCACAGCGTCGCCGTCCAGCCCCCGTGCTCGCGGGCGACCCGGAAGACGCGCGGGGTCGTCGAGTCGGTGACGTAGGCGGCGCCGTCCGGGCCGACGACGACGTCGTTGAGGAACAGCGGGCCGTCCACGGGCATGCGCAGCGCCGCCAGCAGGTGGCGGTCGTCGTCGTAGACCCAGAGGTCGGGGGCGTCCGCCGGCGCGCCCTCCTGCGTGCGGTTGTCCCCGCCGGCGACGAACACCCGCTCGCGCCGGTCGGTGGCGATGCCCACGGCGGTGCGCCGGCCGTCGGCCAGGGCGGCGTCCTCGTCCAGCCACACCTCGGTCTCCGGGCGGTCGAGCCGGCCGCGGTGGACCTCCCCGCCGGTGGTCTCCGTGACGTAGAAGGTGCGCCGCTTGTCGACGACGTCGATGCCCTCGAACTGCGAGCCCCCGGGGTCACCGGACAGCAGGTAGGCGCCCGGCGGCCCGCCGCGGGGTGCGCCGTCCTCGGCGGCGACGGGTGCGGCGAGGGCGAGCACGAGCGGCGGGAGGAGGAAGACCACCGCAGCGGTGCGGCGGAGCGTCGGGCGCATGCGGCCTCCAGGCGGAGTGGCGTGGACCCCGTGCGTCCCACACGATGCCGCGGGCGGCCCGGGAGCGCCAGCGCACGTGGCACCGGGGACGGCGGCCCCCCCATTGCGGGGGGCCGCCCCTCCCGTCTGCGGCTGTGGGACCTGCCGCCGCGCCGACCAGGGTGGTGCCACGGGGAGAGCACAGGTACCGAAACCCCGGAGATCAGCATGGAAACACCCGGCATCACCCGTCGCGACGCGCTGAAGATGGGCGTCCTGAGCGCCGCGGCGCTCACCTTCCCCCTGGCCGGCCCGCTGCGGGCCAAGGAGGCCTCCGAGCTCGACAAGGACCGGATCCCGCGGCCCTACACCCTCGCCTTCCGCCGGCCGCCGGTGCTGCGCCCCGTGGGCCGCATGGACGGGGCGCGACGTCTACGTGATGACGCAGCAGCAGGTGCGGCGGCAGATCCTGCCCGGCGTCGCGACCACGGTGTTCGCCTACAACGGCACGGTCCCCGGGCCGACGATCCGCGTCCCGCGCAACCGCCCGGTCATCGTCCGCCAGATCAACGCACTGCCCGCCAAGCACCCGACGCGGGGCTACGTGCCGTGGACCTCCACCCACCTGCACGGCGGGGCGTCGCTGCCCCAGTTCGACGGTTACGCCAGCGACATCAGCCTGCCCGGCCAGTACAAGGACTACTTCTACGACAACACGGAGACGGCGCGGACGCTCTGGTACCACGACCACGGCGTCCACCACACCGCGGAGAACGTCTACATGGGCCTGGCCGGCCAGTACCACGTGCTCGACGGCCGGGAGAACGCCCTCGGGCTGCCCCGCGGCCGGTACGACGTGCCGGTCATGATCAGCGACGCGGCGTTCGCCGCGAACGGCGAGCTGCTGTTCGACGACAACGGCGAGAACGGCGTCATGGGTGACGTCATCCTGGTCAACGGCCGCCCCTGGCCGGTGCTGCAGGTCGAGCCGCGGAAGTACCGCCTGCGGCTGCACGCGGCGAGCATCGCCCGCGGCTTCACCCTCCGGCTCACCCGCGGCGCGGTCATGGTGGTGGTGGCCACCGAGGGCGGGCTCGTCCCGCAGGCCCAGCCGGTGGAGCGGCTCCGGATCGGCATGGCCGAGCGCTACGACGTCGTCGTCGACTTCGCCCCGTTCGCGGGCGAGCAGGTCGAGATGCGCAACGACGGGGTCGACAACTCCATCGACTACGACGACACCGACAAGGTCATGGCGTTCCAGGTGGGCAGCGTGGTCACCGACCCGACCAACAACGAGCTCCCGACCGTGCTCAACCCCGGCTCCCCCGTCATGGCACTGCGCGAGGAGGAGGCGGTGCGCACCCGGCACCTGGAGTTCCACCGGCAGAACGGCCTGTGGGTGATCAACGACCACACCTGGGAGGACGTCGTCCGCTCCGGCTACCGGAAGGCGATCGCCGACCCCGCCCCCGGTGACGTCGAGATCTGGAAGTTCACGACCTCCGGCGGCTGGTTCCACCCGATGCACATGCACCTGACCGACTTCAAGATCCTCGACCGGGACGGCAAGGACCCCGAGCCGCAGGAGCTCGGCGCCAAGGAGACCGTCTACCTCGCCGAGGGCGAGGAGATCCGGGTGATCGCCGAGTTCGGTTCGGTCCTGGGCACCAACCCGGACCAGAGCGAGATCCGCCGCTCCGGGCGCTACATGATCCACTGCCACAACGTGTCGCACGAGGACCACGACATGATGACGCAGTTCTGGGTGGGCGGTGAGGGTGCCGGCCCCGACCCGATCACCACCGCGCCGCCGAAGCCGCTGCCGGCACCGCCCGTCCCGCCGATCACCTGAGCCCGTCGCGTCAGGGCTGCGTCCTCTCGTCCTCCGCCGTCAGCCACGCCCGCGCCGACCCGTAGTCCTCGGCGACCCCGAGGAGCCGGTAGCCGGTGGCGGTCCGCTCCAGCAGCAGCCAGGCGTGGTCGAACGCCTCGAGGACGGTGTCGTCGCAGCGGTCGGGCAGCCCGTGCGGGAAGCGGGCGGAGCGGATCTCGCGTTCGTGCGGCGGCGGTGTCACGGACATCGGTCCAGCCGGGAGGAGGTGACCGGAGCCCGATTCTGCACCGAGCGGATGCACCGGTCACCCCCGTCCCGCCGACGTCGGGCACCACCGTCCCCCGAGCGTCAGGTGAGGACCACACGCGTGCCCCAGCCGCGCAGCCACGCGACCGGCACCCGGTCCGTGCGCCGCTGCGTCGCCTGCCCCAGTTCGTTCGGGCGGCCGTAGAGCACGACCGGGACCTCGTAGACGCCGACGACCGGGTAGGCGTACAGCGACTGCCGACGGCCGCGCGGCGCCGCCGGGATCTGGCCGGACACCTGGAAGGTCTCGGCGTGCCCCTGCGTGAAGGTGCGCGAGCGCGAGGCCATCGTGGTGAAGCTCCGGGCCACCGACTCGTTCCAGCGGATGCCGCTGGTCACCGACGTCCCGAGCTTCTGCCCGAGCGTGAACATCTTCTCGATGCCGAACCCGACGGAGAGCTCCGAGGTGCTCGTCACCTGCTCGCTGCGCTCGGTACCCCGGGTCAACGTCGTGCTGGAGGTGACCGAGACCTGGCCGGTCCGCGCGTCGGACACCGACGCCTGCATGCTCAGGCTGTACTGCACCGGCCGGGGGTCCGAGTTCGCCCAGAGCAGCCGCCAGTACTCGGCGTGGACGGAGGCGTCGTCCAGCGCCCGCTCCTCGACCAGCCGCTTGCCGCGGAGCATCAGCTCGACCGGCCCGACGAGGTAGAAGCCCAGGCTCGTGGACGCGTAGTGCGCCGAGTAGCTGCCCAGCCCGCCCTCGTACCAGTGGTACTCGACGTCCAGACGGCGCAGCGGGTCATCGGCGTCGTAGGCCCGCCACCGGGTGGCTCCGTCGAGGTACAGCTCCACGACCCGCGACGTCTCGTCCGCCAGCTCGCTGCTGGCGATGGTCTTCCACGGCTGGTCACCCTGGCCCTCGAGCGGCACGACCGTGTACTGCTCCGGCCCGGTCCGCGCCCGCAGCCGCACCTTGAGGGAGGGGTTGCGGAAGTTGAGGACCGAGTTGGTGTTGGTGACCTTCAACCGGAACTTCGACGGCCCTCCGCCGGCCGGACCGCTCACCAGGTGGTAGAGGTGCTCCCGGCCGTCGCCACCCCGGATCTGCGTGAGGTCCACCCACTCGAGGCGGGCCGCACCGCTGCGCCGGCTCGACTCCCCCAGGTCGTCGTCCCCGTCCACGAGCCCGGCGTGCACCTCGGCGTCGTGCTGGGGCTCGGCCCATGCCTGCTCCGGCGCCGCGCCGGGCGCCGGAGCCGGGCCCCGGACGGCGACGGCCGCGCGGGCGGCGATCCCGGGCAGGTCGAGCCGGCCGGGGTCCCAGTGCGAGTTGTGCGGCACGTGCTGGTGACCGCACACCCCGGTGAACGCCTGCCACTCCGCGTCCGACATGCGGCACGACGCGCGCCGCCCGTAGCACTCGGAGCCGCCGGTGGCCCGCACGTTCGTCAGGTCGATCGGCACGAGGCGGGCCACCGGGGCCAGCACGCGGGTGGCCAACCACTCGAGGAGGTCGGCGGAGGCGCCGTCCATGTCGCGGGCGTAGCCCCAGCACTCCACCTGGACCGCCCGCATCCGGTTGGTGTGCGGGGTGCCGGAGGGGTGGGCCAGGGCGTACGCGCCGCGGTCCAGCGGGATCACCTGGAGCAGCAGGTCCTCCGACGGCATCGCCCAGAGGTGCGGCGGTGCCCGGTGCCGGCCCGCCAGTGCCCGGAAGCCCGCCGCCGACGGCCGGCCCTCGATGGTGTGGAAGACGAACCGCCACGGGGCCCCGGTCACGTAGGGCAGGCCGGCGGCCTTCGGGTGGGGCAGCCGCTCGGCGCCCGGGACCCACAGCCCGGCCCCCGGCGGCGTCTCCTCGTCCACCTGCTCGTCCGACCGGCCGTCACCGCGCGGGTGCAGCAGCAGCTGCCCGGGGCCCAACCGGGTCGGCGCCGGATGCCCGTCACCGAGCACCGTGCACGACCCGGGACCCCGGCGGCCCAGGGCGACGTCGAGCAGCAGGTCCCCGTGCCCGACCGCAGCGGGCACGCGTTCGCCCGGCCGGCCGACCACCGCGAAGTGGCGGTCGACCCAGCGGGCCAACGATCCCTCCGGCCGGTACAGCACCTCCCGGAAGGCGCGGGCGGGGGGGACGGGCAGCAGCACGGAGGCATCGGGTTCGGGCACGGCGGGCTCCT